>NZ_AKFU01000012.1:0-20747 GCF_000277625.1 Clostridium sp. MSTE9 | reverse complement strand
CGTAATCAAAGAGAAAATCAGCCCCAATATGTACAGCACAAGCATGACGATCGCCAGCGCAAGACTGAATTCCTTTACCGCGTTGTGGTCGCCGCCTCCCTTACTTCCAAATTTAAAGAAGAACGGAAGAATGATACTGAAGAGCGCAAAACCAAGCAGATCAAAATTATTTTTCACAAT
The DNA here is from genome assembly GCF_000277625.1 of Clostridium sp. MSTE9. NCBI lineage: Bacteria > Bacillati > Bacillota > Clostridia > Eubacteriales > Clostridiaceae > Clostridium > Clostridium sp. MSTE9. The sequence continues at coordinate 20,567 of NZ_AKFU01000012.1, read as the reverse complement.
GTTTTTGCTGACGGGCAAAATCTTATACTTCAGCCCCCCGACAAAAATGCTCATTCCCATCACAAGCAGAATGTTGCCGAGTATCGATCCTGCAAGGCTTGTGAGCACCAAAGAATAGAGGCCCGCCTTAACGGCGAATCCGCAGATCAGGATCTCCGGTACGTTTCCCATGGTGGCGTTCAGAAAGCCGCCGATCTTTGGGCCGGTGTACAGGCTGATCTGTTCGGTCGAGTCCCCCAGCACGGCGGCCAGAGGAATGATGCCGGCGCAGCAAAGCCAAAACACGATGCCATCGCTTAAGTGGAGTCCGAATCTTGCAACAAAAGTGATCGGAATAAAAATCAACAGCCAGTACAAATACTTCATCGTCATTCTCCTTTTGGAATGTTCAAAGTACATTTTGCAACTTAAAAAAGGCCTGTTTGTGGCAGATGATGTTACACTGTTTTATCTGCTAATAAAAAAGTGCCCGCTACTCCTCTTGTTCAGAGAGAAGGCGGGCACTTTCAAGGGAAGGGATTCTCAGAATGCAGATTTTTGGCTGCGCCTTGAAAATCCAAAGGAACCACTGCACACGATGAGAATATCTTGCTTGAACGATAGTACAGATTACCACGCCGCCGATTTTCAAAGCAGATTAGAGTCACAGAGATCGATACTTTACAACGGAACAGCTTGCAAGATACTTATTGAATGCCGAGATTACCCCTTCCGCATTCTTATTTTTCACCCATATAAGGGTAACGGTAGTTTTCGGGCGGGCAGAGATTTTCTCTGATCGTCTGCGGACTCATCCAGCGGATCATATTGAAGATGCTGCCGGCCTTATCATTGGTACCGGAACCGCGGGCGCCGCCAAAAGGCTGCTGACCGGTCAAAGCGCCGGTTGGCTTATCGTTGATATTAAAATTACCGGCGGAATGACGCAGACGGTCTTCCAAATCTGCAATTTCTTTGCGATCCTCGCAGAAAATCGAACCGGTAAGAGCATAGATGGAGGAATTGGCGCAGTGGTCTACCATCGCGTCATATTCGTCCTCACCGTAGACATATACCGTCAAAACGGGGGCAAACAGCTCTTTGATCATGGTGATGTAGTTGGGCGTCTTTGCCTGAATCAGCGTCGGATAGATGAACCAGCCCACGCTGCCGTCATAGCCGCCGCACAGGACATCGGCATCCGGCGATTTCTTTGCGGCGTCAATATAGCCGGTGATTTCGTCAAAGGCGTTCTTGTCGATAACTGCACCCAGGAAATTCGTGAAGTCGGTCACGTCGCCCACTTTAATCGTAGAAATCTCTTTCAGAAGCTTTTCCTTTAGCTGCGGCCAAATCTTAGCGGGAACATAGCAACGGGACAAGGCGGAGCATTTCTGGCCGGAATATTCATAGGCGCCACGGATCATGGCTGTAACCAGCGCGTCGATATTGGCGCTCTCGGTTGCAAAAATGTAGTCTTTGCCGCCGGTCTCGCCTACCAAACGGGGGTAGCTGCGGTATTTGTCAATGTTCTCGCCGATCAGCTTCCAGGTACTTTTGAATACCTCTGTCGAACCGGTGAAATGGAAACCGGCCAGACGCGGATCGCTGAGGACATGTTTGCTGACATCGGAACCGCGGCAGGGAATAAAGTTGATAACGCCGTCAGGAACGCCGGCCTCTTGAAACGCTTTCATAATATAGTAGCTTGCCAGAATAGCGGTAATGGCGGGCTTCCAAACCACAACGTTGCCCATAATAGCGGGAGCAGCAGGCAGGTTGCCGTTAATTGCGGCGAAATTAAAGGGCGTTACCGCGCAGACAAAACCCTCCAGAGGACGGTATACAAGCCGGTTGAACATGCCCGGTGTAGGCTTGGGCTGCATGCTGTAAAGCTGATCGGCAAAGTGGATTCCATAACGGATCAAATCGCACAGCTCATCCGGGGAATCGCATTCTGCTTCCCATGCAGTCTTGCTTTGCCCCAGCATAACGGCGGCAGTGATGACAAAGCGATACTTTCCCTGAATCAACTGGGCTGCTTTTTCAAAAATGGCAAAGCGATGTTCCGCGGGCAGTTTCTCCCAGTCTTCTTTTGCAGCCATCGCTGTATCAACGGACTCTTTCAACAGTTTTTCGTCACAGCGGCACCATTCCGCCAACACCAGAGAATGCTTGTGAGGGGCAGTCACTTTGTAACGATCCTCCGTGAAAACCTCTTTGCCGTTGATAATTGCCGGGATGACAATGGGGTTGGCACTCTGACGTTCCAGTTCTTTCTTCAGAGCAGCCCGTTCCTCTGTACCCGGGGCCATGGAGCAGGCAGGGACATTGTCAGGCGACGGAACATAAAAATGACTATTCATAATCAACAAGTACCTCCTTTAATTTTCATTCCTGATTTATTGTAACAGCGGTGTGCTTTTTGTGATGTGCCGGTTTTCTCCTGTTTTTTGCCGAATCTCTCCTGCTGCTGAGCGGGGCGGCAAATTACTGTTTGAGACCACCTGCAATCTAAAAAAACACACCGCTGTTTTTTTGTATGGCGATTCGTTTGCGGGCCGGCAGACAGCGTCCCCCTGACAGACAGGGTTATGAGGGCTCTGAAAGGGCTGTCTGAAAAGAGTTATCTGTTTCTCGCACCGACCTTCAGCACGTTGCGCAAATAATCGATGCTTTCTTTGCAGGCCTGAATTTCTTTTTCACGGGCAACTTCCAGAGAATCGTTTCCAATCTCATATTCCACTTCAAAGGTGATGCGGTCCAGAGGGGCCTTTTCCCGCAACGTTTTCAGAACTTTCACGCAATCGATGTCTCCCTGGCCTATGGCTACGCCGATGGAATGGGTTCCGTCCGGGTCCACAACCAGCTTGTTATCACAAAAATGGCAGCAATTTGCATACGGAGCCATCTTTTCAACGCAGGCCTCGGGGCCTTCCAGCACGACCAAAGAATTGATCGTATCCACGCAAGCGCCGATATCGGGGTGATTCAATTGCTGAATCAGCCAGATCACTTCGTCGGCATAGGTATCGCAGTGATTTTCGATCGAGATCGTCAGGCCCAATTCTTCCATCAACGGAATATTGGCCTTGAACTCGTCATAGCGGTCGCTCAATTGGCGCATGACGTCGGGGTAGAAGCAGGTACCGTAAAGAGGACGCGGGCGTTCGATGTCTAGGCTGAATTTGACCAGTTCGGCCCCGATCGCCTTGCCGTTGAGCAACGCATCTTTTACCGTGGAGTTGACGCGGGGGTCACAAGGCGCGTTGAAGGAAACATTGTATTCCAGATAAAGATCGTGAGCTTCCGCGGCGGCTTTCACTTTGGCCAAATGTGCGGGATCCAGCGATTCCAAATCCACATTGGTAATATGTAATCCGTCCAGTCCCCATTCCACGGCCAGGTCCATCAACTGAAACAGGTCGATGGACTTTTCAAACGCATGAGCATCCTGAAAGCCCCAGCTTTCTCCCAAACCGCTGAGATGAAGAGTATAACTATGCATGCCTAATTTGATTTGACGTTCGGTGTTTTTCATCTTGATTCGCTCCTTTAATCGTAAATTTTATGATCCAAAACGCCCCTCTTACCGTCAGCTGTCAAGGGAAAAAGGCGCGTCTGAATTCATGAACCTCACTAAAAAAATTCCATTTACAAGTAACCATAAGCAATAATCAGGCCAATTGTGGTATGCGCATTCAAAATTTTATTTTATAAAGACAAAAAGAAGAAAAAATAAGATTTTATCAGAATTTTTGTAACTCATAGCAGAAATAAAAATCAAATGTTTTTTATTTATAGCGCATCTGCCGGACATTGGGTGCAAAAAACGCAAAAATTTTTGCAGGCTGCAAATAATCGTATTTGCAGTGAAAATAAAAAACCCCCAGCATTTTGATTTATGCCGCGGGTTTGAGTTTTCTTATTTGTCGTTTTCACTCAAAAGAGCTTTTACATTCATGCCGCTGCGCTTGATACGATACTGAAGATTTTGGCGGCTGATCCCAAGGGAACGGGCCGTTTTTGAAATATTGCCGTTGTTCTCCAACAAAGCTCTTCGAAGCATCTGGAGTTCGATATTTTGGGTGGTACGGATGAGCGAACCGGTATTCTCTTGTATTTTGATCTTCTCGTAAGGGGGCGCGCAAGCTGCTGAATTCAGAATGTGATCCGGTATATAGTCCGGAGTGATCAGTGAAAGATCGTTCGGCAGAATATTCATGGCGTGTTCAATGCAATGCTCCAATTCCCGAACATTTCCCGGCCAATGATAGGAATGAAAAAGATCTAAAGTCGCGGAAGAAATATTCCGCACGTTTTTGAGCAGCTTTTTATTAAAACCAAGGATAAAATTCTTGGACAATAAGGGGATATCCTCTTTATGTTCGCGAAGCGGCGGAATACTGATATTGACAACGCCCAGCCGATAAAACAAATCCTGACGCAGTTTATTTTCTTCAATCGCCTGATAAGGCGGAATGTTGATATTGGACAGCACCCTGACATCCACATGAATTTCCGCCGCACCGCCCACACGCCGGATCATGCCGTCCTGCAACACACGAAGCAGCTTAGACTGGAGAAAAATATTCATCGAATTGATTTCATCCAGCAAAAGAGTTCCGCCGTTCGCCTGTTCAAACAGGCCGGCTCTGCATTCCGCCCCGGTATAGGCGCCCTTTTCCGTGCCGAACAGCAGTCCCTCCAGCAAATTGTCTGGGATGGCTGCGCAGTTGATCGCTATAAACGGGCCGTTTGCCCGCCGGCTGGCGTTATGGATGCTTTGCGCTAAAAGCTCCTTGCCTGTCCCCGTTTCCCCATAAATCATCACGGAGGAATCGGACTGCGCGATCTGCCGGCATCTGGTGACCATTTTATCCATAGCCGAGCTGATGTAAATGATATCACTGAACTGATGTTTGGCGGTTAAAGCACTCTTTTCCTTTGCTTTGGCAGTGGAGGATCGCTCCAATAACTTGCTCTGCAAATCGATGATTTGCTTATGCAGTTCGCTGGCAGTGGACCAGTCCTCCATTACGTTATAGGCGCCTAACGTCTGGCCGTTTTGAACTATGGGCGAAATGTTCGCAACAATATCTACATTCTTCCCAAAACAAGTGGTGTAATATTGGCGCAGGTTCAGCTTGGGGCGCTTGTCCTGAATCACCTGGGGAACTGCAAGAAGCGAGCCGTCCTGTAAATGGTAAACCTCTGACACATGCTTGCCCAGAACATCCGATGTCACGATGGAATCCAGATTGACCGCCGCATCGTTAAGAAGATAGAGGCGTCCCTGTTCATCGAACAAGATCACGGCCTCGCTGATTCCGTTCAGCACGCTGATCAGCATGTCATGGCAGGCGTCATTCGTGGCCAACCGAAAGACAATCATTCGTGTATCAGGAGGAAGATCCGAAAGCTCCGGCGTTGTACACCGGCACAAATATTCGCCGAAAGCAATATTAGCATAGCGAACCGGGTCGGATTCCCCGCAGAGCAGCGCGGCGGACTCCGGCATAGCGGTTCCCACTAAATTTCCACCGCCGTGGAGCAGGCGATCCCCCGCTTCATTGATGGACAGGATTTGGTTGTCTTCAGAGATCAGCACGGCACCCAGTCCGCACTGAGAAAGAAGTTCCATGGCATCCGGATATCTCATGGCCATTACCTCCCATTTCTTATTCCGTGTGTGATAGCAATATTTAATCTGTGGAATATTGATCCTACTTCGAAAATCGCCGCTATTTAATACTATACATAAAACGCCCGAAAGTAAAGCAAAAATTTTTGCAACTATGCTAAAAGCGCAAAAAATTTTGCTTATTTTTTGCGACTTGTCCATAGAGTAAAACGGTAAAAATGATCAACAAATCCGTTCAATATGAGGATATTCCTGTACTTTTTGATTTTTGTCCTTAGTTGGCACGTCTTTTGCTTATAGTAAAAGTGAAGGAGATCGGGAATATCTCCTGTCAATTTATTATGGATTATGGCTAATCGTACTTGTACCCGAAGGGGTGCAGGTATACTCGAGAGCCAACCTTGAAGGAGGAAATCTAGATGAGTGTAGAAAAGCATTCCGCAGGGACCATGGTGTATTTGAAGAATATGCCGATCGCGGTTCTGGGCGGCGGAGCAGTCGGTAAAACCTGTGCGGCAGACATGAAACTGGCCGGACGCGAAGTCCGCCTGTTTGATATGATGCCTTTTGCAGAGAAAACTTTGGCCAATCTGGGAAAGACCGGTATTCTGCTGGACGGTGTTCAGCGCAACCGGTATTGTTTCGAACGGTCCGGCCGCGCGTACTTCGACGTGGTGACAAGCAATATCGAATGGGCCGTCAAGGGCGCCGGCCTAATCGTGGTGGCGGCCCCCGCAATGGCTCACGAACCCTTTTTCCGCGCCCTGATCCCTCATCTGGAAGACGGCCAGGTGATCCATATTTTCACCGACAACTATGCCACCCTGCTTCTCCGCCGCCTGATGCGGGAGATGGGCTGCACGAAACAGGTTATTGTCGGCGGCTGGTCCTCTGCCCCTTACGGTACCCGTTTGGAATCAGTCAACGGCTTTGTATTCCCCCACGTGGGCGTAAAATACCGGGCGATTACCCTGCGCGGCGCCTCTCTTCCCATGTCCGACATCGACGCTTTTATGGAGTCGGCCCGATACCTTCCCTGCATCGATGCTGTCACTCAGGGCGAGGGCCCTTCGACCGGCAACACCGTACTGGATATCGGTTTTGCCAACATCAACCCCGTGATCCATGTTCCGGCCACGATTCTGGGTGTGTCGACGATGGAAAACTGGGGCGTGATCTTCGGCGGTCACGACAAAACCACCTATTCCATGTACAGTCACGGCCTGAGCCCTTCCATCTGCGAGGTTCAGTATCAGTTTTATGAGGAAGAAAAGGCCCTGGCAAAAGAGATCGGCGTCGGTACGCCCAGCTACAATTATGAATCCTTCTTCTCCCGCCGCAGCGTGCTGACACAGGAGTATATGGGTCTGGATGAGAACGGGAAAGACAATGTGGTATTTCCGCTGGATCAACCGTCCAACGAAGGCAATACCGGCCCCAACAACATCAACCATCGCTATCTAACGGAGGATGTGCCGGTAGGGTGCAAAATCTATCACGACCTGGGGGTTCAGTATGGAGTTCCCACCCCGATTATTGACTCGATGATCGTTTTGGCAGGCGCGATGCACAAGAAGAGTTTCTTTGAAACCAGCAAGTATAATCTGGCCTATCTGGGAATCGACAACATGCCCAAAGAAGAGCTGCTGGCTTACCTGAACAAAGGAGTATACAACCGCTGAACCAAATTCAACCGGTATTGGGATTTTTTATTCCGTTCCTGCTCCCGCGCAGACCCCGTGAAAGGGCTGCAATGAAGCAATACAAATTTGATAAGAGGAGGTTTTTTCAATGGCGCAAACTTATATGGAGCGCATTCAAGCACTGCGCAAACAGTATCTGGACACCCGGGTAGACATGGATGTCTACAATGCAAAGTATCTGACCGAAGGTTTCAAAGCGACTGAGGGCCAGCCCTGGATCATTCAGAAGGCGACCGGTTTTCTTCACCAGTGCCGTAAGAAAAATATCTATATCCAGGACAACGAGCTGCTGGTCGGCGGCGCCGGCTTCAAGCCCCGCTGCGGCATCCTGTGCGCCGATAGTTCCTGCTCCATTCTGGATCGGGAACTGAACACGATCAGCACCCGTAAATTCGATCCTTTCTACCTGAGCGAGGAAGGCAAGAAGGTCTTTCAAGAAGAAGTTTCTGATTATTGGAAGAATAAATGCGTGCTGGATCGCTGGCGCGCTCTGGCTCCGGAAGATATGGAGACGTTGCGGGACAACGGGATGATCTATATTGACCGCAAGGCCGTGCGCGGCTACGGCGAGACCACGCCCGGCTGGGATCGCCTGCTGACTTTGGGGATTTCCGGCATCCGCAAAGAGGCGGAAGAGGCCTTGGCAAAGCTGGATGACTCTCACGTGGGAGATCTGGAGAAAATGTTCTTCCTGAAATCCGAGATCATTGTCTGCGAGGGCATCATCACCCTGGCTAACCGCCATGCCGATCTGGCGGAAAAGATGGCCGCCGGGTGCGCCGACCCCGTCCGCAAGGCGGAGCTGGAAAAGATCGCTGCCGTGTGCCGCCGGGTGCCCGAGTATCCCGCTTCTTCTTTCTATGAGGCCGTACAGAGCGTACTGTCCTATGAGTATGCCATCTATATGGAACAGAACGCCTCGTCCTACAATCTGGGCCGCATCGACCAGTATTTGTATCCGTATTACAGGGCAGATATCGAAAAGGGCGTGATCACCAAAGAGGAAGCGCAGGAGCTGCTGGACTGCCTGTGGATCAAGATCGCCGAGCTGAGCCTGTTCCAGGACGAGGTCACAGCCCAGTACGCCGCCGGCTACTGCATTACCGTAAACGTCACCGCCGGCGGTATCGATCAGTTTGGCAACGACGCTGTCAACGAGCTGTCCTACATGGCTATTCAGGCCACGATGGACGTTCAGTTCAAAGAGCCCAATCTGTCCATCCGCTACAATATTTCCAAAAATCCCGACGCTTTCCTGCGCAAGGCGGTTGAGTCCATCCGTATGGGCCTTACGATGCCCGCGATCCACCATGACGACGCCGGTATCCGCATGCTGTTGAACAAGGGAGTGCCCTTGAGCGAGGCTTGGGACTGGAATCCCTGCGGCTGCGTAGAGACCAACCTGTCCGGCCGTATGAAGCAGTACACCGATATGGCCGACGTTAATCTGGGCGGTATTGTTGAGATGGCTTTGAACGACGGCGTCAGCCGCAAAACCGGCAAGCGGGTATCCATTTCAACCGGAGACCCCGTAAACTTTAAGACCTTCGACGATTTCTTTGACGCTGTCAAGGCCCACATCCGATATTTTGTCGATGTGATTGTTTCCGGCAACCAGCTGCTGGATTATCTGAGCATGAATTACCGCCCCGTGCCGTGCCTGTCTCTGACGTACCCCCACTGCATTGAGAGCGCTAACGATTACAGCATGGGCGGCGCCAAATACAACTGCGGCGGCGGCGTCATCACCGTTGGTCAGGCAGATATCATTAATTCTCTGGCCGCTGTGCGGAATCTGATCTATGATGAGAAGAAGCTCACTATGCAGCAGCTGTGCAACGCACTGGCGGCAAATTTCAAAGGCTACGAAGACGTTCAGAAACTGTGCATGGAGGCCCCCAAATACGGCAACGACGACGAACGGGCCGACTGGATCGTGGGCGAGGTGTTTACCTATATCATCAACCAGTTTGAGACGTATGATACCAAGTTCGGCAGGATGACCTGCGGCATGCTGCCCGTATCCGGCAACACCCCCATCGGTGAGTGGGTCGGCGCCCTGCCTTCGGGCCGTTATGCCTGGACTCCTTTGACCGACGGCATCGGGGCTACCGGCGGTACCGATATCAACGGGCCCACCGCTCTGCTCAAATCCGTCAGCCATATCCCGCACGCCCGCTTTACGCAGGGAACGCAGCTCAACATGAAAATGGAGCCTGAAATTCTGGCAGGCGAGAAAGGCCTGACACACATGATGCACCTGCTGAAAACGCTTTGCACATTGGATGTCTACCACGCCCAGTTCAACGTGATCAACCGGGAGACTTTGCTGGCCGCTCAGGAGCATCCGGAGCAGCACAGGGATCTGTTGATCCGTGTCGCCGGCTATACCGCTTTCTTTATCGAGCTTGGCAAGGAAGTGCAGGATGAGATCATCAGCCGCACTTCGATCAGAAGCTGGTGATATGGAACCGGCAGTAGCAACAATTCGGGATAATGATTAACCGGTAAAGGGGCGAGCAACCATTTGTAACAAACAAAAAGAGAGAGAGACAAACGAAAAAGAAGAGATTCGCGGTGTAGTGCTGCGAATTGAGCGCAGCTCCATTTATGACGGCGACGGCTTTCGTACCGTTGTGTTTTTAAAAGGATGTCCGTTATGCTGCCAATGGTGCTCTACCCCTGAAAGCCAATCCTTTGAAATAGAGTATACGGAGCAGAATACGTATGGCAGAATAATGACAGTGGAAGAGGTGATGAAAGAAGTCAGAAAAGATTCTGCTTTTTTCTTTCACTCCAAGGGAGGCGTAACTTTGTCTGGCGGTGAGCTCTTATCCCAGCCGAGCTTTACGCTGGCCCTGCTGCAGGCAGCCTGGTCGGAATGCATCAATACGGCAATCGAAACCACTTTTTTTGCTCCATGGGCGACGATTCATTCGATTCTTCCATATGTAGACACCGCGTTTGTGGATATGAAAGTGTTTGACCGGCAGCGGCACAAATTATACTGTGGCGTTGATAATCAGATCATCCTTGAAAATCTGCTGCAGACGAATATGGTGGAAAAGCCGTTCCGGCTGGTCGTTCGTGTCCCCATTATTCCGGGAATCAACGATTCGGAGGAAGAATTGGAGCAGATTGGGCAATTCTGTTCGAAACTGCGTTATCTTCACCATGTTCAGCTGCTTCCATACCATCGATTGGGAACAGAGACCTACAAAAAGCTGGGACGTCAATACTTACTTGCCGACACCCTCTCCCCTTCTGCGGAACAGATGCTGCGCTGCCAGGAAATCCTGCGAAAGCACGTGGAGCAGGTACTCTGAGTTTTGCGGCACTTTCCTGAAATACGCTTAAAATTTGGGGCTGCAGGGTTTGTCAATCGTATCAAATCGTGTAATGGATTCTGATCAAGGCAGGAAAAGGGATATGTCGGTTTTAAAACAGCACACAGAGGCAGGTTTTCAGCCCGCTCGCGGGCGAATAAAAGCAATGGCGGGCATGGAATCTTTTGATCTGAACCAGTCACTGTGCCGGACTTTTCATTGTGCCTGAACGTGTGGATGGGGGTTCCTCTCTTTGCTTTCGGTTTCTTCGGCAAAGAAAAGCTCCCGCCACCGTACGGCACGAAAGCTTTCAGAATATCGTTGATATCCTTTTGAATTTTGTTTCATATGGAAATCTAACGACATGTCCCATTTTTCTTATTTTTTAACTGCCCCAATAGAACAAGTTTTGCAGGAACCTTTTCAAAATCAGCTTGCCGTAAAAAAATATCAATTAGGAGGGAATTATGAATACCAATCAAGTGACAATGGATACAGTCCCTTTGAATAAATTCCATTTAAAGTTATTTGCCTACTGTGCCGGGTGCCCATTAGTAGACGGGTATGTTCTGGGAAGCGTCGCAATCTCCCTTTCAATCATGAATACCCAAATCCCTATGTCTCCAATTATGTCGGGGTTAATTGGAATGGGATCTCTTTTGGGTATGTTTTTCGGCGGCATGTTTGGCGGCTACATAACGGATTTGATCGGCCGAAAGAAAATGTATATTCTCGATTTTGCTTTTCTCACCGTTCTGGGGATTCTTCAGTTTTTTATCAGTGATCCAATACAGTCGTTCATCATACGAATCCTTTTGGGCGTCGGTTTAGGAGCTACCTTCCCCATTGCAGGACCTTATCTGTCGGAGTTTTCTCCGCAAAAAAATCGCGGCACTTTCGTTGGGGCGCTCAATGCGGTCTGGTTTATCGGTTATGCGCTTTCTTATGTGGTTTGCTACCTTTTATTGCCTGTCGGCGTGAATAACTGGAGATGGATGCTTGTAAGCGGTGCAGTTCCTTCCCTGCTCTGGCTGATATTCATCTTTGCCATGCCGGAATCCCCCCGTTGGCTGGTCAGCAAAGGAAGAGAAAAGGAAGCAAACGACATTCTGAAACAGATCGGTGATAATGTCGTTCTGCCGGAAGAACAGGAACCCGAGGAAAAGACTGCTTTTCTCGATATCTTTCGGAACGGGTATGGGAAATGGGTCTTTTTCGCAGCAGCTTTCTGGACACTTCAAATTGTACCGGTGTTTGGGTTAGGGACCTATCTTCCTACCATTATGGAGAAATTCGGCTTTGCACAGGGAAATTTGCAGTACCTGGGATCGGCGATCATAAACTGCCTGTATCTGATTGGCCTGATTCCGATCTTCCTTTACATGGACACTGCCGGGAGGAGACCTACGCTCATTTGGTCGTTCCTTATCTGCGCCGCCGCATTGCTGATATTGGGCCTGATCTCTGGCAGGAATATGCCGTTTGGGGTCATCCTGATTTTATTTGTACTCTTTGGAGCATCCAACACGGCGGGCGGGGCACACCAGTGGGTCTATCCCAACGAGCTTTTCCCAACGCATATTCGGGCAACAGCGGTGGGCTTTATTACTGGAGTGACCCGTGTACTATCTGCCGTTTCTACCTTTTTTGCCCCAATCGTTTTATCTAATTTTGGCTTGACCGCTACCTTGTATATTTGTGCGGCAGTATCTGCGGCAGGACTTTTGCTTTCCATTGTCATGGCTCCGGAAACAAAAAATATGAATTTGACGAAGGCTGCCTCTTTAAACAAATCCATCTAAGATTCTTAGAAGAAATTCACTTTATGTCAGCAGCAAACTGAAAGGAATGATCAATGCAATGAAAACCACAATCGGATGTATCGGCGCGGGAAATATCGTAAGAGCAATTTTATCAGGAGTAGAGAAGAGCGAGAATTACAAACACAAGCAGATCGGTATATTCGATATATCGCAGCAGGTTTGCGAGGAATACAAAGCAAATGGATATTATGTCTACAAATCGATTGAAGATTTGGTAAAAGATTCGAGGGTTGTTGTTGTTGCGGTATTGCCTCAAATTATTAAGTCCATCGTACCGCAGATTAAGGGAGCCTATACTTCTGATACTGTTTTTATTTCTCTTGCGGCCGGAATCAATAATCAATGGTATGAGGAACAGTTGGGAGAAAACTGCAAAGTGGTTCAATGTGTGCCTACACTCACCGCACAGGCTGGAATGGGCGCCTTTGCTGTCTCTCGCGGGGCAAATGTCACGGATGACGACTATAAAGAGGTATACCGTTTTCTGACCAGCTGCGGCATTGTTGAGGAAATACCGGAATCCTTAATGTACGAGGTGGTTCCGATTAACGGAGCCGCTCCGGCCTATTTTTATCACATGGCTGATGTTGTCGTGAAAGAAGCTGTTGAGATGGGCCTCAATGAGGATACTGCTTTAAGGTTGTTCGCTCAAACCATGAAAGGCAGTGCAGAGATGCTTTTGAGTCTGGAAATCAGTCCAAAAGAATTGGAAAGCAAACTCTTATTGCCGGGTGCGGCAACGCTTGCTGCTATTAATAAAATGAACGAGCTCGGTTTTGAAACCTGCCTGAAAGAAGGCATCAAAGCTTGTGTAACGCAGTGCAGGGAACTTGGCAAACAGTAATTGAAGAAAAATTTCTTTTTTCATAATGGGAACCTCCGTCGCGGTGCTTTTGTTCTGCACCGCAATGGAGGTTTATGCAAAACCCGAGAGAGTTTCCCTGTGGTTACTATTGCGTTCAACTGGGAGTCATAGATATGGATCGCACATTGAATTTTTTTATTTTCAGCGAATGCCGCGGAGAACACAGTCACGATTATCCTCAAGTTCTGGTTCCGCTGGAAAAAACCATGCACATCCGGATCGGGTCAATGGAATATGACGTAACACCGCAGGAGCTGTGCCTGATCCCTCCCGACATACGGCATCAGTGCAATTTTCTGAGCCAACTGCTTGTGATCAACATTCGAAGAGAGGCGCTGGAGCGAAAGAAACCCGGATTCCTGTCGTATCCATTGATCATTCCTATCCGAAATCAAATCACCCAACTCATGGAACTGATTCAAGCCGAATTAAAGCAAGAGCCCGACAGTCAATCCGTACAGTATCTGTATCGTTATCTATACAGTAAACTGATGGAAAGCTGCTCTACCCCTTCCATCAAATATATCAGCGAGCACTATGATGAATCCCTTACAGTCCAACAGCTTGCGGACATCGAAAACTACAATGCGACCTATTACAACGACTGGTTCAAAGAGCAGACCGGTTTTTCCCCCAGCCTTTACCTGAGGTATGTTCGCATCAACAAGGCAAAGGAACTGTTGATTGAAACTGATTTCAGCATTATGGAGATTGCTGTGATGGTTGGGTACAGCAGTAATTCCACACTGACAAGAGCCTTTCACAGCCTGACTGGAATGACCCCTAAGGAATATCGGGAATGTCCCTGCTTTAAAAAGACGGGCTGAGGTGTCGTGAAACCGCTCTGGCTAATATGGCAACGCTCCTCTTCCTACAACTGCAATAAATAAGCTGATAAAATCAATAAGGGAAACCATTCAGCGGCTAAGGGGAATAACCGGCTGAATGGTTTTACTTTATAGAGACAGGTTTGAAATATCGTTTCCCGATCAATCAAGCCTTCCACCTGATCTGACGGTGCAGTAAAATCGGAAGAGCTTCCGATTTTACCCTGTTCATTTTAAATAGTAGCAGCAACTTTTCTGCAAAAAACGCCGGGCATTTCGCAACGCCCGGCGTACTTATTTGCAGGATTAAAAAAGACCAATTCTTTCTAAAGAGATGAACCAATCAAGAGATGTGCTGCTCCATTGTTTTTGAGGGCAGTTTGGGGAGATCCTGTCTTCCTTCATTTACTGCAATCAGTAAAATACTGATAATGATAAAGACACAGCCGGTCAGTTTCAAGAAAGAAACGGTTTCTTTTAAAATCAGTGTCCCTAAAACAATGCTGGTGATGGGCTCTAAGGTGGACAATATCGCGACAGTAGAGGCTCCTGTCAGCTGAATCGCCCGTTGTGTAAGAGGTAATGCGCCCAAAGCGATAAATAAGGAGACAAGGACACATAATATCCAAGCCTTGGGCGTGAGCGAAAAATGCAGCTCGCCGGTGGACATCCCAAATATACCTGCTACAACGGACATAAGGAAATTCAAATAAAGAGTCAGCTGAAAGTAATCCATATGCTTGAGCTGGCTCTTATCTACGCAGACCATGTAGAGTGCGTAGGTTCCCCCTGATAAAAGGGCCAAAAACATTCCTGTGATACCAAAGGAAGAAATGGAATCAATAAACATAAAAATACCAATGCTGCACAGGATTAAGGCGGTAATTTTCCAGCGGTTCATTTTTTCCCGAAAGAAAACCGCGCATGCCACAGAAACCAAAAGGGGATATACAAAGTGCAGTATGGTGGCAATCCCAACCGATATGTAGTTATAAGACATATAAAGCAAAAGAGTGGTGAGCGCAGTACCAAATACTCCGGTCAACAGAATCAGTTTCCAATTCTCTCCAGGTTTTAAAGGTATTTTTTTATACCTCAAAATAATGAAAAGAACAGGCAGAGAAATACTTCCCCTTAAAAAAGCAACCGTAATACCGTTGGCCCCTCCGTCAAATGCGATCCTTGCCAGAATGGGAGTAAAACCATATATCATTGCAGCCAATACTGCATACAAAATCCCCGTTAATTTTTTACCCATAAATCTGTTTTCTATCCTTTATTGTCTGCCGTCAGACCTATTCTTGTTGTTTTCTGTTTTCCAGTATATAATAAAAATCATATTAAGTAAAACGACGGTTTTTCAATTGAAAGTTGACGGTTTCTCATAGATAGGAGAATCGAATATGGATTTAAAAAAATACAAAGTGTTCTTAGCATCAGCAGATTTGGGGAGCTTCACCAAGGCCGCCGCACAGCTTGACTACACGCCGTCCGGTGTGACGCACATGATGAACGCATTGGAAGAGGAATTAGGATTTCAAATTCTGACGAGGGGCAAAAATGGTGTTCAGCTGACTGAAAACGGCAAACGTCTTGTACCCATTTTGCGCGAGCTGCTGCATTTGGAGGAGGAGTTTTCCCAAACTGTTTCTGAAATGAACGGATTGAACAGTGGAACCATTCGGATTGGAAGCTATTCCAGTATTGCAGTGCATTGGCTGCCGAAAATCATCAAAAGCTTTCAGCATGATTATCCTAACATCCGCATTAAATTGATGGAGGGAATTCGGCAGGAAGTGGTCTCATGGCTGGAGGAGCAAAAAATAGACTTGGGATTTATGAGCTATCAGCCGGGCATGAAATTTGATTGGATTCCCTTGCGGGATGATCCGATGATAGCTGTCCTCCCTCTCGATCACCCTTTGGCGAAAGAAAAAGCGTACCCACTAAAAAATTGTGAATCCGAGAATTTTATTATGCCTGCCTGTGGCTCTGATTTTGATGTCGTCGAATTGTTCCGCAATGCGAAGATCTCCCCTAAAATCCGCTACGAAACTTTTGAGAATTATGCGGCACTCTCAATGATTGAATGCGGCCTCGGTATGAGTGTGATGAATGAACTCGTTACAAAAGGACGCATCTGTAATGTGATAAAACTCCCTTTAGAGCCGGAAGAGCATATTTCCCTTGGGATCGCTGTCCCCAATACAGACAAGCTTCCGCCGGCAGCCAAAAAATTTATAGGGTATTGTGAAAGAGAATTTTAATATCTTTATTTAAGAGAGCCCATTGGATAATAAAATCAAAGGGATTCATCACACAACACATTTGCATGGAGAAAGAAATCTGTGTACTTTTAAATCTTTCCGCTTACGCTGAAAAACACAAGGTCAGGGTAAGCGCTTCGGCTCATTAGCTCAAAAGCATTGTCATATCCTGTATCATTCTCTTAAAAATGGAATTTAGCGGTCTTAACATAGCGCCCTTCCCAGTTTTCAAAACTTGAAACAACAAAACGGCATCAGCAAATAAAATCTGCTCATACCGTTTCATCGTGTGTTCTTTTTTTCGCTGAGAGTCAATCACTTGGCGTTATTTTGAGCTTCCCAAGGAAATTTCGATTAACTTAAGCTGATCATAAGATCGGGTGTGTATTTTTAATTCATTTTAGATTCAATCTTTTTTATTTGAACTAAAATGAATTTGGAACAAATCGCTATTGCAAAATATAATGGCAGTCCATAATAAGTTTTCCATGTGATCACCTGATAGATGCCACTTAAAATGAAAAGAGGTTCCATTACAAAGCAGGATATAACAGACATGATAATAGACGCTATTGTATAGCTTTTCCATGTACTAAAATATTGATAAATTAACGAATATAGAAAAGGGAGGCTTGCTAAATCGATTGCCGATATGGGAGGAAATAAAGGAAATATTTTAACAGGATAGTCCCAAAGAGCCAATTCTTCCCCCCATTCATCCAATATCAAAATAAAAATACATACAATGCCCGCAAATAAAACAAGTTCACTTAATCTAGATTTATCGATGCTTTTCCACCAAATAAATATAGACAATATAAATACAGCAAGTAAAATCCACCATTTAAAGTGAAATAATTCCTCTTTAAGCCATTCTTCGAAACGACTCATTGTCAATTTCCATTGAAGATCAATTGATAAACAATTCATATGTTTCACCCTGCATTACGGATACAACTGCTCTTATTCGAAATATACATGATTTTTTGAACAATCCCTTTTGTACACAACGTCACTACGACATAAATTGGATAGCTTTCATAATAGTGCCAGTTGATCAGATCATAATATCCAAAAAAAGTCAATAAAGGCTCAGCAACAAAACAAATTACTGCTGAACTGATCAGAACTGCATATATAAACTTCTTTTGTTTGAAATGCTGGTATATCTGGGAGTAAATCAGCGGGATGCTAATTAAATTGATAGAAGATAATGGAGGAAATAATGGAATAATATCAATTGGATAATCCCATAAAACCAATTCCTCACCGTATTCATCAATGCCCATAAAAATGATCGTCAACAGGACTGTAAACAGACAGATCTCTCTTATTCTGGATTTATCGATCATTTTAAACCAAACCACAAAGAGAATCAGGACGATTAAAATAAGTGCCCACCATTTGGGTTTCAGGAATTCTTCTGAAAGCCATTCATTGATGCGCACATCAGTGAGTTGATTTTGTATAGTAACTTCTTCTGGAATATATGACATCAATTAATGTGTTCCCCTTTTACTATCAATTTATTATTGGAATTTTAAAATATACTAATCCACCTATAGTCAGTATGAACAAAACAAGTAAAGCCAGCAAGGGCTTCTTTAAATGTAGCTGTAACAAAGGAAATACGCCGACATAGAGTAAAATGGACCAGCTGACATTCCAACCATTGTAGTATTGCAAATCATTGATGCTATATAGTATCAACTCGACTAAAGACATAAATGAAATAAAAGCGGATGTATAAAAGACTTGTTTTATTTTCGCTTTAGGATAATTGGATAAATATACAATGATAATGCAAGGAAAGATTAAAAAGCCAAATACATAGTCAGCGATTGTATCCGTTAGATGGGTCCCATAGAATAACCATAGTGGTTTATTGCGTGTAATGATATTTTCCGTCAATGCCCCTATATTGTAAAAAAGTATCGTTGAATAATATTTTTCCCAATTTTTCAAATCGCCAAATTTATAACAGGCAACAATTGAAACTATTCCTAACACTACAAGAGTCAAAATCGCACCTCATCTAAATGAAAATTGATTTATTGATATTATTAACAGAAATCATCAGATAAATAGTACTTCATCAAGTTTTTTCATGTAATTACTGGAGTATGCTCTTTCGGAATCAAACATTTCTCTAGACCATTTCATAGCCTATAACTGATATAGAGGCTGACATGCAGCCATAAATATTATTTTCAGCAAAGGAGCCATCCCCCTTTTTATAGGATCAATAAAAAGTCAAAACCTCCGGCTAAGCCGGAGGCTTGAGTAAGCCCTAGAAGGGCATATTACTGACATACCCCTAAGGGCTCCCGAAAGGTCTGCCACGTGCATTGCTTTATCAGGTGACCCCTTAAGGGGTGTAATTTATGCCTTGGAATTCTTGCTACCCGTGAACGGGTCTATATATTCCTTAATGCTCATTTGATCCGCCAGCTGTTCTTCCTCTAGCTGTTTCTTTATATATTCTTGTATCTGCTTTTTATTTCTGCCTACCGTATCCACATAATATCCTCTAGCCCAAAAATGCCGGTTTCCATATTTATATTTTAGATTTGCGTGCCTATCAAATATCATTAGGCTACTCTTCCCTTTTAAATATCCCATTATCTGCGAGACACTAAATTTGGATGGATGTGATTCGGGCATGCGTTGGCCTCTATTATCTCTATACCTTTCTGCTCACACAGTCTTCGCAATATATATCCTACATCCACTTTTATCTCATGATATATCACTTGTCTCCTATATTTTAGGGCAAACACTATATGGTATTGACATCTCCACTTTGTATGCTCTAAACTATTGATGTCTTTCATGTAAAGACCTCCCCGATTTTTTAGTCAGGTTGGCAGACCTTGGCTTTAATATATCGGGGAGCTTTTTATTTGTCCACACCTAGAAGGTCTTTCTCCACCAGCAAAGCTGGTGGTTCTTAAACAATAACAAACCAGTCGGATAAATGATCCGACTGGTTTCAGTTTGAGACAAATCCATTGAACGCAGCTATGTAGAGTGGTTCACTTACAGTGAATCAGTAAAAGTGTTTCATTCTCAAGAAAATTCACTAAATTGAAGGACACTGTTGCTGACGGGAAAGAGGACTCTGCCATACTTAAAGAAGAAGCTTTATTACCCGTAATTTCGGCTTTTTGATTGGACAGATGATGCCAGTATTCGGGTAATTCCCCTCTTTGAAAAAATAAAATAAAAATTTATAAATGTATTTAGTAACCAAATACTTTTTTTAATTTTTTTGCCAAGAAATGTCGGAAAATCTTCCGTTTTTCTTGGCTCTTCTATTTTATTTATAAGAATTGTGATAAAATGTAGGTAGGATATGGAAGCTTTTTGGGGAACCATAATCTCTGAGAAAATCACCTGCCTTTGCAGCAGGCGGGGCAGGACAAAACTTGCGGAAAGAGGCGGCAAAGATGGAACTCAGTGTTTTTGAGGTCGTTGGCCCGATCATGATCGGCTCCTCCAGCTCGCATACTGCGGGCGCAGCCAAATTGGCCCGGATTGCGGGAATTATCGCGGGGGAACCATATGACCGCGTATCGTTCGGGCTGCACGGCTCCTTCGCGAAAACATACCGCGGCCACGGAACCGACCGGGCGCTGGTATTCGGCGCGCTGGGATATTACGAAGACGACGAGCGTCTGCCGAACGCATTCGAAATGGCAAAGCAGGCCGGCCTTTCGTACAATTTTTATGAAACGGAGCTGGAGGGAGCGCATGAAAACACAGCCGTCCTCAGCTTTTTTCAGCGAGACCGCCTGATCTGCCGGGTGATCGGCTCCTCCATCGGCGGCGCGCAGATCATCATTACGCAGATCGACGATTTCCCCACATACTTCACCGCACAGTCCCCGGCACTGATTTTAAGCTATCAGGACCGCCCCGGGGCCATCAGCAAGCTGACCGGCGTTCTGGCGGAATACGGGATCAACATCGCAGTGATGAAGGTCAGCCGCCTGAAAAAGGGTGGCACCGCGCTCTGCACGATCGAAACCGACGAGGCTATTCCAGAGCAGGCCGCTGAACAGCTCAGGACTATCCCCAAGGTGTTTCAGGTGCGCGCCATCAATCTTTTCAGAGAGGAGGAATCGCCGTGT
>NZ_AKFU01000011.1:0-132470 GCF_000277625.1 Clostridium sp. MSTE9 | reverse complement strand
AAATTTACTCAAAACCTGTGCCTGGATGCCGGGTATACCGGCTCAAAAGACAAGGTTGAAAAAAGAGGCTATATCGCGCATATCCGTCCCCGATCTGAGGAAAAACAGGAGCTCTTGCGGAATCCCGATTTTAAAGCCCGGCGCTGGGTAGTAGAGGTTACGCATTCGTTCTTCAACCGTTTCCGCAAATTGCTGGTTCGTTTTGAAAAGAAAGCTGCAAACTACCTTGGTCTTCTGCATTTTGCCTGTGCAATTATTGTCTGGCGTAAATTGATTCGAGTCCATATCTAATTTATGGATAGGCTCTAAATATTCCCTGTGTTTCAAAAATATTGCAGTTTTCCTTTCCAAAGCTTTACTCTGCTGGCTGATGTTCCCGCCAGCGCGATGGCTATATGGATTTTATTTTCTCTCTGGAAAGCAAAAAGGGAGAACTGACAGATACTCTTCCGAGGGATGGAATGTAAAGCATTATCGATCAAAAAGGTGGACAGCTTCGGCTGCCCGCCTTTTGATTATACCTTGCAAAGCGTTTTTTCTTCTTCTAAAAGAAAAACATCTACAAAACAGAAAAGCAATTCCTGTTTATAAAAACTCTATCGCAAAAAATCGACCTTATTTTCGATTGAAAATTTAAATCAATATAATCAAATTTATTCGTTTTACAAATCCATAAGCAGCAAATATAATGAACCTGAAATGAAAATCTAAATTATTTTTCATTATTTTTGTTATATTTGATCAATTCAACCTTCAGCAGATGTAAATGAGGTATCCGGAAAAATTGCATATCCTTTTTCATCCATAAAGGGTACGCTCCCTTACCCCTCGTTCCTGAGACAGGAAGTCACTCAGCCGTACGCGGATTTCGCACAAAGAATCGCATGCGTTTACATTACATACTGTGCGCCCCGACGGCTGAGTCTATCATAATTTTAATTGCAGGAGGTATGAATTATGTTCGAATTGAAGCTTGACATGTATCAAGCGGCAGGCATCGCGGCAATCATGTTTTGGATCGGTAGTTATCTGCAAAGGAAAATCGCTCCGCTACATAAATATTGTATTCCTGCTCCGCTCATCGGCGGTGTGGTCTTCGCGGCAATGAATACAATTTTAAGTGGAATGGGAGTCATGCGCCTCACATTTGATGGTACGCTGCAATCCTTTTTTATGGTTCTGTTTTTTACCACAGTAGGTTTTACCGCCAGCTTTGACATTCTAAAAAGAGGCGGTAAGCAAATCATCGTCGTCACGCTGTTATCCATTGCCATCATCGTCTGCCAGGATCTCATCGGCTACAGTATTGCGGGTGGGTTCGGGCTGGATTCCCGCCTTGGCCTGACCGCCGGTTCCATCTCGCTTCTGGGCGGCCCCGGAACAGCGGCTGCTTTTGGCAAAACCATGGAGGATATGGGAATCTCCGGAAGTACCACGCTGGGGTTGGCAGCAGCAACGTTCGGGCTTGTGATGGGTTCTTTGATGGGCGGTCCGATTGCCCACAGAAGAATCGCAAGGCACAATCTGCACTCTGAGGAAATAGCCACAGAAGCCACGGCGGAAAATGTAGAAATTCCGGAAGAGGACGGAGAATTTAAGACCACCTCCTCTAAGTTGGTATACGCCTGGATGCTGATGGCCATCGCCATGGGGCTTGGGACGATTATGTCCATTCTGCTGAGCAAAACAGGCATCACCTTCCCGGCCTATATTGGCGCCATGCTGGGCGCCGCCCTTATCCGCAATGTTCTCGACATGAGCGGAAAAGCATTCCCCGAGCCCGAAAATGATACCATCGCGAACATTTCTCTGTCTCTCTTCTTAACCATGGCTCTGATGGGATTAAAGCTATGGGAATTGGTTGATCTGGCACTGCCGATGCTTGTCATCCTTGTAGCACAAATGATCTTTATGTTCCTGTTTGCCTATTGGGTCATTTTCTACACCACCGGCCGGAATTATGAATCGACCCTGCTCATGGCCGGAATTGTCGGATACGGTATGGGGGGCACCTCCAACGCCATGGCAAACATGCAAACTATTACAAAGCAGTATGGCCCCGCAAAAACCGCATATTTTGTCATACCGCTTGGCGGAATGTTTTCCGATTTCTTCAACGCAATGATTATTACCGCGTTCCTGAATTTCTAAAACTGATACCAGTCAATATGCCTTTCAACTACATACCACAAATTTCTCCTCTTACGCAAAGGGAGGCTGATCTTACGATCAGCCTCCCTTTGCGTATTCGATTTCAAACTCATCTCTGCAAAAACCTGTCCTGAAAAACCCGATCCTGAATCAGCTGGATCAGGCTGTCCATGGGCGGGGTCACCCATTTGCTCTTGTGGTAAAACACCTGGCTCCAAAGCTGAACGGAGCAGTCCTCTGCAGGCAAAATCACCAGTTCCCCTTTTTGAACACTGCTCCTCACCACATATTCCGGCAGAAAGGAAATTCCCAGCTTCTGCTTTAACAGCGAAACAATGCTTACGCTGTTGTCTATCTCTAAAAACGGCGCGATATACAGATTCTTCTGCGCGGCCTCTTCCTCCAGGGCCCGGCGGTAAACCGCCTTTCGCTCCGGCAGGATCATCGGCTGCCGCACTACATCGGCCAGGCTGACCGGCCCGCGCCCTGCCAGGGGGTGCTCCGGATAAGTAACAAACACGATGTTGATCAGATGCGCGCAGGCCCGGATAAAATCCCTCTCCGTGGTCTTTTTGCCCAGAAAGAAAATCATGTCCAGCTCGTTGTGCTTGAGCATCTGAAGCAAATCATCCCCTGAGGTCATGCGCGTCTCGAGGATAATTTTGGGAAAGTCCCGGTGATATTGCGGAATCTGATCGCATAGCACCCAATTGAACAGCGATTCCAGAATTCCCAGCCGCAGCACACCGCCCATTTCTTTAGGCGGCTTGCCCAACAGCAGCGAACACTCGGCAATCTGCATCATCTGGGTGGCATACCCCATAAATTCCTGGCCGCTGGACGTCAGCGACACATGCTTGCCGATCCGGTCAAACAAAGGGACGCCGATTTCCGCTTCGAGCTGCTGAATCTGAATCGTGACAGTAGACTGAACATACCCCAGCTGCTCCGCTGCCTTTGTAAAGCTCTCACATTCCGCTACGCGTAAAAAGGTAGCCACATTTCTCAGTTCCATACTGACAACCCCATTAAAATTTAAAATAGATATCATTGAAACTATTCGTTTTACAAATCAAATTAGAATTGTTATAGTAGAGTTGCAAAGCGTTGTGGAATTATTTTATTTAAAATGATTATAACATACGCTCTAATATTTGTAAAAGGCATTTCCACAGAACCGTTTCCTCTTTCTGAGGATTCAAAAACAGATGCCTGTTCAAAAGGCAAAGGAGGACAATAACTATGGGAAAGATGGACTATTTAAAAGACCTGCCGGTCGCCGTTATCGGCGGCGGAGCGGTGGGAAAAACCTGTGCGGCCGACATCAAGCTGGCCGGACGCGAGGTGCGCCTGTACGACGCCATGCCCTTTGCGGAGACTTCTCTGCGCGGCCTGGAAAAAACCGGCATTCTGCTGGACGGCGTACAGCGTAACCGCGACGGTTTTGAGCGCTCCGGCCGCGCGTATCCGGACCTGGTGACCACCGATATCGCTTCCGCCGTCAAAGGTGCAGGACACATCGTGGTGGCCTGCGGATCCTGGGGCCACGAGCCCATGTTCCGCGCTCTGATCCCCCATCTGGAGGACGGTCAGGTCGTCAACATCTTCACCGACAATTTCGGTACCCTGCTGCTGCGCAGACTGATGCGGGAAACGGGCTGCACCAAGAAGGTCATCATCGGCGGCTGGTCCTCCGCGCCCTACGGCACCCGTATTGAGAGCGTCAACGGCTTCCAGTTCCCGCATGTGGGTGTAAAATACCGCGCCATCACCCTGCGGGGCGCTGCCCTGCCCACAAAGGATACCGACGCCTTTCTGGAAGCCTCTCAGTATCTGCCCTGCCTGGACGCCGTAACTCAGGGCGAGGGCCCTGCCAAGGCCAACACTGTCCTGGACGTCAACTTCGCCAATGTCAACCCTGTTATTCACGTTCCCGCCACCATTTTGGGCGTGTCCACCATGGAGAACTGGGGCGTCATTTTTTGCGGCCATGACAAGACAACATACTCGATGTACTCTCACGGTCTGTCCCCCTCCATCTGCGAGGTTCAATATCAGTTCTATAACGAGGAGCTCGCCCTGGCAGAGGCCATCGGCGTAGGCGCTCCTACATACAAGCACGAAATGTTCTTCTCCCGCCGCAGCGTGCTGACCCAGGAGTACATGGGACTGGATGAGAACGGCAACGACAACGTGGTCTTCCCGCTGGATCAGCCGTCGAATGAGGGCAACACCGGCCCCAACAGCATCAACCACCGCTATCTTACAGAAGATGTGCCGATCGGCTGCAAGATTTACCACGACCTGGGCGTGCAGTACGGCGTATCCACCCCCATTATCGACGCCATGATCACTCTGGCCGGCGCCATGCACAAGAAGAGCTTCTTCGAGACCAGCCGGTATACCCTGGCTTACCTCGGCATCGACAATATGCTGAAGCAGGAGCTGTTGGCCTATTTGAACGAAGGCGTCTACAACCGATAATCTTATAAATGTCTATCCATATGGAAGGAGAATAGAGATGCAGTTTCATACCGATTATCGGGTAGAAAACTACATTCTGAACACCAAATGGGAGGATTTGCCCAAAGAGATTCAGGATCGCGCGGTGGTCTGTGGGATCGACTTGACGACCGCCTTACTCTTGGGCAGCCACGGATGGCAGTTCGCCGCGGGGGAAAAGCTGGCGCAGTCGGTCTGCGGGGATGGAGAAATCCCCGTGGTAGGTTCGCAGCATACCTACAATCTTTTGGGGGCAGTCATCGCCATGTCCCACGCCTCCAATTCCTTTGACATCGACGACGGCCACAACATGATCAAGGGCCACCCCGGCACCTCTTTTGTGGCGGGCGTATTGGCGGCGGCGCTGGAGCAGGGGATCTCTTACCGGGAATACCTGACCGCCTTGGTGGTGGCTTATGAAGTGACGATCCGGTTCGCCCTGGCGGAGCAGGAGCATTACAAATATCTGCACAGCACCGGATGCTACGGCGCTTTCGGCACTGCCGCCGGCATGGGCCGATTGTGCGGGATGGACAAAGAAAAGCTGAACACGGCTCTTTCCATCGCGGATTTCCACGCGCCGGTCGTGCCCGTCATGCGGTCGGTGACCACTCCCTCCATGAACAAGGACGGCGTTCCTTTCGGCGCTTTGGTCGGGGCGATGGCCGTGCTCGAGACCCTATCGGGCAGCAGCGGTCGGGGGCATCTTCTGGAGGCAGAAGAGTATCAGCATCTGGCACAGACGCTGGGCAGCAGCTACGAGATCATGAACCTGTACTTTAAGCCCTACACCTGTTGCCGCTGGGCGCACCAGCCCATTGCCGCCGGATTGTCCCTGATGCGCAAATACGGCTTCGGGCCGGATCAGATCAAAGAAGCTGTCGTTTATACCTTTGATGCCACCGCCCGGCTGAGCCAGCAGATTCCCACCGAAACGGACGAAGCCCAGTATAACATCGCTTATCCTGTGGCTGCTGCCTTAGTCCATGGCGACTTGGGTTATCTTCAGGTCAGGGAAGAAGCGCTTCAGAACCCCGCGGTACTGGATATGATGAAGCGCCTGAAGTTTATCGTAGACCCCGTTCTGGAAGCGCAGTTCCCACAGAAGCGCCTGGCCCGGATCGAGGTTACTTTGAAGGACGGCACTCTGTTCCGCTCTGAAACCTTTTCCGCTCCCGGAGAAGCCACCGACCACGTAGACCTTGCGTGGATCACGGAAAAATTCCGGAGGATCACCTCTCCCATTCTGGAAACGGAAAAACAGGAAAAGCTGCTGGAGTTGCTCACCAGTAACCTGGAGATTCCGGTGCGCCGGATTGTGGATTTTATCAATCAGCAGTAATTCACCCACCGTTTTCTGAAACCCTGAAAACGGAAAGTCTGAATAAAACAGCATTATAAATGAAAAACGGCCCCGCTGAAAAAGCGGGGCCGTTCGTTATTCTTCTGTTTCCTCTTCTTCCTCTGCCTGTGCCAGGGCATCGCTCTTTTCCGCGTGGCCGCTGTACGTCGGCACCAAATGATGAATGATCTCCATCATCCTGACGTTGTTGATACCCGCGCAATGGCGCAGTGTATCGAGTTCGCTGAGGAAGGTCTCTTCGTTGAACGGAATCGGCGTGCCGATGTAGATCAGCTCGTGAGAGGTTTTGGCGCAGCCGCCCTCGCTGTCGAGCAACAGCTCTTCATACAGCTTCTCGCCGGGGCGTAGGCCCGTGTAGACGATCTTTATATCGACGTCCGGCTCATACCCGGAAAGACGGATCAGGTTGCGCGCCAGATCGGCGATCTTGACCGGCTGGCCCATGTCCAGCACAAAAATTTCGCCGCCCCTTGCCATACCGCCCGCCTGCAGCACCAAACGCGCCGCTTCGGGGATCGTCATGAAATAGCGGATGATATCCGGGTGGGTGACCGTCACCGGCCCGCCAGACGCAATCTGCTTTTTAAACAGCGGAATCACGCTGCCGTTGCTGCCCAACACGTTGCCGAAGCGCACCGCTACAAAATCCGTTTTGCTGTGACGGCTGAAATACTGGATAATCAGCTCGCAGATACGCTTTGTGGCGCCCATGACGTTCGTGGGGTTCACGGCCTTATCGGTGGAAATCAGCACCATGCGTTTTACGCCGTATTTGTCCGCGGCTTTCGCCACATTCAGCGTGCCGAACACATTGTTCTTTACCGCTTCGCCGGGGCTCAGCTCCATCAAAGGCACATGCTTATGCGCCGCCGCGTGGAACACGACATCAGGGCGGCAGACCTCAAATACGTGGTTGATGCGGCTGGCGTCGCGCACCGAACCGATTAGAACCTCCAGATTCAGGCGCTTAAAGCGCATGAGCAGTTCATTCTGCAGATCATAGGCATTATTTTCGTAAATATCAAAAATGATGATTTTCTTCGGATTAAACAGCGCGATCTGCCGGCACAGCTCAGAGCCGATCGAACCGCCGCCGCCCGTTACCAGTACGGTTTTATCCTTCAGGTAGCCGCAGATTTCGTCTACATCGAGCGTAATTTCGTCGCGGCCCAAAAGGTCGGTGATCTCCACATCGCGGATCGACTGCGTATCGACGCCGTTTTCCAGCACCTCGCTGTACTCCGGCACGGTTTTCAGCTGACAGCCGGTTTTGGAGCAAATCTGCAGAATTTCCTGCAAATCCTTTTTCTTGGAGGTGGGGATCGCCAGAAGAATCTGGTCTACATTATAGCGCACCGCAGCACGGGTGATGCTTTCACGGCCGCCCACTACCTTTACGCCATGGATACGGCTGCCGCGCTTAGCGCGATTGTCATCGATCGCGACAACGGGAATCCCGCTGGTTTCAGGCGCGCTTCTCATCTCTTTGATGATCATGGAGCCGGTCTCGCCCGCGCCGATGATCATCACCCGGTGGAACTCTTCTTTATCCTTGCGTCTGGACAGCTCGTTCTTTTTTCTGGCCCGGCGCATCAGACGGAAGCTGAAGCGCGAAAAGCCCACAAACAGCAGCATGAGGATGCCGCCCATCACATACACGGTAAACGGAAAACGCTCGGGGTTAAAGACCGTATACCCCAGCACCAGCAGCAACACGCTGGCAAAGCCCGTCCCAAAACAGATCTGGATCAGCTCGTCCAGGCTGGCGAACTGCCACATGGTGTTATAAAATCTGGAAAGTGCAAATATCGCCAGACAAATGATCGTCGCCCACGGCATAAAGCGCTGGAAAGCATCGACGTAATTAGAGGGAACCTTGTTATCCAGCCGCAGAATAAAGGCGATCCAATAGCTGGCGTAAATACACACGATGTCCAGCAAAATCTGCGGCAGCGTGTAAAACATACTAACCCTTTTATTCTTCATGTAAACTACTCCCGAAAGCCATTGTGAAATATTAACTTATAGAGTATATCACAACTGCACAACAAAAGAAATACGAAAATCGTTAATTTTGATAGGACGGAACGTCGAATCGACACTCAATCCCACATAATACCGCTCAAAATGAAATTTGCATTTCTTCTCCAGGCCTTGAAAGAACTAAAATCACTGCATTTCATTTTATTATTCCGAAATCGAACCATATTATTGCACCTTGCGTTCCAGGCAGGAAACAACGTGAAGCGGCGGGCCCTCCAGAAAATAAATGCGGTCGGAAAGCTGCTCGGCTTCCTCGCGGTTGTGGGTGACAAGGATTTTCAGCGATTCGGGAAACGACTGCTGCAAAAGCGCCGCCATTTCCTGTGCCGCCGCCTGGTCTAGTGCATGAAACGGCTCGTCGAGCAGAAATACGTCTCCACCGTAAGCGAGCGCCCGCGCAAAGGACACTCTCTGCCGCTGGCCGCCGGAAAGCTCCCGCGGATACTGCCCGGCATACGGCAGAAGCCCCACGCACGAAATCCACTCCCGCGCCGCTTGGGTGTGGTCCGGCGGGAGCACAAGCTCCACGTTTTCCTGCACGGTGGCCCAGGGCAACAGGCGGCTTTCCTGAAACACATACGAAATCCGTTTTTCGGAAAGGCCCGTAATCGTTCCGCCACTGGGCGTCAAGATCCCCGCAAGGCAGTTTAAAAGCGTTGTTTTGCCGCACCCGGAGGGGCCGAACAGGCAAACGGTTCCGGAATCGGGCAGCTCTAGAGAAAAATCCTGAAGTACGACGCGCTCCCCATACGCCTGATTCAGATGCTCGATCTTCAAGACCTTCCCTCCCCCCACGGTATCCGGCGGAAACAGGCCAGCAGCAGCCGCTCCAATACCACGCTCAGCACAATGACAACCGCCGTCCACGCGAACAGGTCGGCAGTATCCAGATAGATTTTCGCGCCGTAAATCCGGCCGCCGATGGAGTTCCTCGCGTTGGCCAGAACCTCTGCCGACACGCCCGCTTTCCACGCCAGGCCGATGCCGGTGGTAAAGGCCGCCGCAAGATACGGCGCCACCGTCGGCAAATAAATGTACCGTAGCGTTTTCCACCGGCCAAGGCGAAATACGCGTGCCATTTCCAACAGCTCGCGGTCGGCCGCCGCCACACCCTGACAGACATTGCCGAACACGATGGGCAGAACGATCAGCCCCGCGATAAACGCCGGGACTCTGACCGACTGCAGCCACACGAGCGCCAGAATAATAAAAGAGGCCACTGGGGTCGCCTTTACCGCGCTGAGCAGCGGATAAATGAGCTGATACAGAAAGCGAAACCGACAGCAAAGCGCCCCCAGCACGATGCCCAAAAGGGAGGCACACACGAACCCGGCCGCCACATTGTACAGAGATACCCCCGCAGAAATCCAAAAATCCGCTTGCCCCGACAGCTCAAAAACACGGGATAAAGTTTGGGCAGGAGATACCAGAAGGATCTCCTGTCCTACACTTTGATATAACAGCTGCCAAACCGCAAGCCAGAACGCCGCTACGCCAAGCACGCGCGCAGCACGGCTGATCGTACCCCGGCTCATCCGGCTGTGTTCAGGTAATAAAAGTCATCCTTCGGGAACGCGCCGCCGATGGATTTGGGATTATACTCGTAAAGCACTTTGAGGAAGTCCTCTGTCTTGACCCGCATGTCATCCCCGGCGATAAAAACGATATTGCAGTTCGGGATCGCTTTCTGCGCGACTGCCGCGGGCATGATATCGTATTTTTCAGACAGAGTGCCCGCCGGCTGCGGATTCTGATTGACATAATTCACAGACTGCTGGTATTCGGACAGGAAGCTGTCAAAAGCGCCCTGACTCTGCTTCACAAATTCACTGCGCACGACCAGCGCGCCCATGGTAAGAACGCTCGAGCCCTGATCGGCCTTCTGTACCGCGCGCTCCCATTCGTCAGTCAGGTCCAGCGCGGATTTCAGCTTTGCATCCTTGGTGGTCACCTGAGTTACAAAGGGCTCCGGCAGAACCGCTGTGGCGATTTTACCCGCCAGAAGCTGCGACGCAACCTCGCTGTGCTCGGTAAGGTACTCTACCTTTACATCGTCTTTCAGGCCGTTCGCCGTCAAGATATAATCCAGCGCGTATTCCGGCACGGCGCCCTGGCCGGAAGAATAGACGGTTTTGCCTTTCAGGTCCGCAATGCTTTTGATGCTCTCATCGCTGGTGACCAGATATAAAATTCCCAGCGTGTTGATTGCCGCAAGCTGCACCCCGCCCTTTGTTTTGTTGTAAAGGGTGGCCGCCAGATTGGTGGGAACAGCAGCCGCGTCCAGCTCGCCGGAAACAAGCTTGGCCACAACTTCATCAGGGCTGCCCGCCACAGTAAAGGTATACTCATTCGCGGCGGTCTTCTGGTCGTTATTCTCCATCACCTGGAGCATTCCAAGGCCGGTGGGTCCTTTCAGCACGCCGACGCGCATCTGCGTTTTTTCTGCGGCAGACGCGGTGCTGCTCTGCGGCGCTTCGACCGCGGAGGAAGAAGCGGCAGGCTGACCGGCGCACCCGGCAGACGCTGCCAGAAGCGCTGCGGACAGCACCAGACCCGCAATTTTTTTCGTGAGTTTCATAAAATCCCTCTTTCCATCTTTGGGTTCCGCGCGGCGCCGGCTCTTTACCGGGCC
Source organism: Clostridium sp. MSTE9 (assembly GCF_000277625.1). Taxonomy (NCBI): domain Bacteria; kingdom Bacillati; phylum Bacillota; class Clostridia; order Eubacteriales; family Clostridiaceae; genus Clostridium; species Clostridium sp. MSTE9. The sequence goes on along the minus strand of NZ_AKFU01000011.1, from coordinate 121,779 downwards.
GAAGGTAAATCTTTTTGGGAACCCTACAGTAAATGCAGACTAACCGGATTTCCGCGAAAAAACCGGTGCACACGGCACCGGTTTCTCCAAAAAGCAGGAATTTCCCGCCGAATATCAGTGATGCTCACAGCCGCAGCTGCATCCTTCTTCGTCTTCATCCGCCAGGCTTTCGAGATCGAACTCCAGGTTTTCGCCGCAGTTCGGGCAGTCGATGTGGCCTTCGTTGATGATGTCCTCTGTCAGGCACAGCGTTTCATTACAAGCCGGGCAGGTTACCTCATAATAACAGTCATCGTCATCAGCATCATAATCCTCGTCGTCATCCTCGTCGCCGTAGAAATCATCCTCCAGCGTACCCAGATCCTCGTCAACAGCATCGAGCTGATCCGCCAGCTCTTCGTGATCTGCCTCGATATCCGCCAATGTCAGCGCAATATCATCCAGCAAATCAATAATCGCATTGATTACCTTAACCTCTTTCTTGTCCGTATCCAGCTCAAGCCCCTCGGTCAGGCCGCGGATGTAAGCTACTTTCTCTGTATTGGTCATAATGATGCCCCCTTTTCACATTAATATATCATAAACTTCTATTCAGAAAGATTATGCGTTACGCGCGCTCCATATATTCACCGGTTCTGGTATCGATGCGAATCATTTCACCCTCGTCGATAAACAGCGGCACACGAATGACGGCGCCGGTTTCCAGTGTAGCAGGCTTGGTGGCGTTGGTAGCGGTATCGCCCTTAAAGCCGGGGTCTGTCTCGGTAATCTGCAGCTCAACAAAGTTGGGCGGCTCTACCCCGAACACATTGCCCTTGTAAGACAGTACCTTACATTCCATATTTTCTTTTACAAAGCGGAAGTTATCACCCAAAACAGACTTATTGATCGGGATCTGCTCGTATGTTTCATTATCCATGAAATAATACAGATCGCCGTCGCTGTACAGGTACTGCATGTCCTTGCGCTCCACAAAGGCAGTGGGATATTTATCATTGGGGTTAAAGGTTCTTTCTGTCACAGCGCCGGTGATTACATTTCTGATCTTGGTACGGACAAACGCCGCGCCTTTTCCGGGCTTGACGTGCTGGAATTCTATAATGGACACAACGTTGCCGTCCATTTCAAAGGTCACGCCATTGCGAAAATCGCCTGCTGATATCATGGGTTTGATTCCTCCAAATTATTATTTACTACCCCATAGTTTATAATATTTTTTCCCGTTTTTCAAGCATTATCTGATAAAGTTTAGAAATCCCGCGGATTGTGGGAATTTTTGAAAATGAAATTTTAATGAAAATTTTCTTTTGGTTTTTTCAAATTAGATAGTGTGTTTTTATAGAACATGGTATAATATGTAAAAAACAGAATTAGAGGCATTCTGAAAATTGCCCGGCTTGCATTCCCATAAAATATGGGAAAGGAGAACTTTCATGAGATCATCCTATATCAACCCCGGTGATAAAGTGAGCATCAGTGTAAAAGTCAGCGACGGCCCCAGACGTTCTTACATGAGCTACATCGACACCCTTGTGGACGAACAGACTCTCCTGATCTATACCCCCATCTTCAAAGGGCAGGTGATTCGACTCTCCACATTCGAGGACTACGAATTTGTTTTTTACGCGCAGACCGGCCTGTACCGCACAGACGGCAAGGTTCTGGCCAATTTTGTGGAAAACAACGTGGCAATCGTAAAAATCCAGATCGGTCGTCTGGAATCGATTCAGCGCCGCGAATTTTACCGGGTAACTACTACCTTTGAATTTACATATACACGCCCCATGCTTGGAGCCGACGAGACGGGGGATCTGCCCCTCTACCCCGCAACGGGGGAAAACATCAGCGGGGGCGGAATGTGCTTTCTTTCCCCCACGCTGCTTTCAGAGGAAGAGCCGATTTACTGCACCCTGCCGATAAAAGACCAGATGATCACCATCGAGGCCATTGTGCTGCATACCGAATCGCCGGAGGATTCCAGAGAGCTGTACGGGATGTACGAATACCGGGCCCGGTTCTATTTTCGCGAAAAACGCGATCAGGAGGCCGTGATGCAGTATGTGTTCGCCAAGCAGCGCGAAATTCTGCTCCGGCGCAAAATGCAGTTTGAAGCCGTGGATTCCGACGACAAAAATCAGGGCACTCTCCGCCGGCGATAATGCCGGCACACTGTCTTACATAACAGCAACAACGAAGCCGCCGCACCGGAAGATCCGGTACGGCGGCTTTTTGCCGGGATACGATTCACCCTTTGACAGAAATTACTTCTGCGCGGCGGTGATGATCGCCATTTTATATACTTCCTCAGCGTTGCAGCCTCTGGAAAGATCGTTGATCGGAGCGTTCAGGCCCTGCAGCAGCGGGCCGTAAGCCTCAAAGCCGCCCAGGCGCTGGCCGATTTTGTAGCCGATGTTGCCGGCGTCCACGTCGGGGAAAATGAAGGTGTTGGCCTGACCTGCAACGGGGCTGCCCTTTGCCTTGGTCTTTGCAACCTCGGGGGAGAACGCGGCGTCAAACTGCAGCTCGCCGTCCACCGGGAAATCGGGGCTGAGCGCCTTTACCTTCGCAGTCGCGTTTTGCATCAGGGTGACAGAATCGCCCTTGCCGGAACCAAGGGAGCTGTAAGAGAGCAAAGCAACCTTCGGGTCGATGCCAAACATACGGGCGGTACGGGCGGTTTCGACCGTGATCTCAACCAGCTCATCCTCATTGGGAGCAATGTTGATCGCGCAGTCACCCATCGCGTATTTTTCCTCTTTGCCGTCTTTTTCTCTGTACATAATAAAGCAGCTGGAAACGATCTTGTTGCCGGGCTTTGTCTTAATCAGCTGCAAAGCGGGGCGAACCGTGTCCGCTGTGGAGTAGGTGGCGCCGCCGAGGAGGCAGTCCACATATCCGATCTTTACGAGCATGGTGCCGAAATAGTTGGACTTGGAAAGCGCGGCGCGGCATGCTTCGGCATCCATTTTGCCCTTTCTCAGCTCAACCATCTTGTCTACCATTTCGTCGAATTTCTCAAAATGGGTGGGGTCTACAATCTCGATCCCCTCAATGTCAAATCCGCCTTCTTTCGCGGCGGCCTGAATTTCCGCCGGATCGCCGAGCAGCACCGGCACAAGAATCCCCTGCTGATGAAGACGAACGGCCGCACTCAGGATCCTGGGTTCCGAACCCTCGGTAAACACAAGCCTTCTGTTCTTGCCCTTCAGCTGTGCAATCAGCTCTTCAAACATCTCACTTTTCCTCCGTTACTTACATATTACAGCCTATATCCGTAGACTTCTGCGTGTTTATTATACACCCCGCCCGTTGACAATATCAACACTCTTTTGACATTTTTGAGACGGAAAAGCAGATTATGACTGTTTTTTCACTGCTCTTCAATCCAAAAGGAACCCGGACATTTCTCTTCCGCTTTCGGCAGGGGAGAAATGTCCGGGTTCCGGATTCTGATGGGAGAATAGAATAACGTGTCCTCACAAAATCAGCAGAGATTTGTCGGAGGCAGTCAGATTTTCGCAGCCATCCTCCGTAATGGCGATCATATCTTCGATGCGCACACCGAATTTTCCGGGCAGGTAAATACCCGGCTCTGCGGTAACCACCATACCGGGGCGAAGCACCTCTTTGCAGTTGGGCGCGAAGTTCGGCCATTCGTGGATTTCGACACCGACCCCGTGTCCGGTGCTGTGGCCGAACGTGCCGGGATAATCCTGATCGATGATATCGCGCGCGGCGCGGTCGACCTCGCTGCACACCACACCGGGCGCCGCCTTCTCGATGGCGGCCATCTGGGCCGAAAGCACCGTGTGGTACACGCGCTCCTGCTCCTGAGACAGATGCCCCATGCCGACGGTGCGCGTCATATCGGAATGATACCCGTCCAATAACGCGCCGATGTCCATGGTGACCAAATCGCCCTTCTCGATTTTCTTTTCGGAGGGAACGCCGTGGCACAGCGAACCGTTTGCGCCGGAAACGACGATCAGATCAAACGCCACGCCCTGGGCTCCGCTGCGGCGCATGAAGAATTCGATCTCGAGCGCAACCTCGCGCTCTGTCAGGCCGGGGCGCAGCATTGTGAGAATATGTGAAAACGCTGCATCTGTAATCGCCTGCGAATCGCGGATCTTCTGGAGCTCCTGCGGTGTCTTGATCGCCCGCAGGCCGCGCAGCAAACGGTCGAGCGTGTTGTCCTCCACTGTCTTCACGCCCATGAAGCCAAACATTTCGCGGTAGGTTTTCGCATCCGCAAGGTTCAGCCCGACGTTTTCCACCAGAACCCGGTTGATGCCGTGGCGCTGCGCGATCTCGCAGAAGTTCTGCGAAAGGTTGTTCAACAGCACAACCTCGCAGGATTTCACCTGCCGTTCGGCTGCCTCAAAATACCGGAAATCCGTCAGAAAATAGGATTTCTCCGGCGTAATGAGCACCCAGCCGGCCGACGAAGGAAAGCCGGTGAGATACAGACGATTCTGCGGCGACGTCACCAGCGCGGCGTCCGCCTCCTGTTCCAGCACATGATCCCGCAGCACCTGCTGCAGCTCTTCCACAGCCGTTTTCATGAAATAAGTCTCCCTTCCGATTACATCAGGCTTTTCAGCGCCTGCAGCGCCAAAAAGTAGCTGTGCTTGCCAAAGCCGCAGATGACCCCGGCGCACACTTCCGACAAAACAGAATGAGCGCGGAACGGCTCTCTGGCAAACACATTTGACATGTGAGTTTCAATGAATGGAATCCGCAGGCAGGTGACCGCGTCCCGCAGTGCGTAGCTGTAATGAGCCAGCGCACCGGCGTTGAGCACGACGCCGTCGAACACGCCCTTGGCTCCATGGATTTTATCGATCAGCGCACCCTCCCAGTTGGACTGGAAAATTTCGCATTCAAAGCCCAGGCTCTCGGCGTATTCGTGAATCTGCATCTCGATGCTTTGGGAAGTCTCGTCGCCGTACACGCCCTTTTCACGGATTCCTATCATATTCAAGTTAGGCCCCAATAACACCAGTACCCTTTTTTTGCTCATGCTTTTCCACTCCTGTCCGTTTTTTCTCGCTCCGCCTGCCGCCGCTCCATTTTGCGGCGGATCGGCTCCTCCAGGCGTCTGCGCACCCGGAACGACACGCTGGTTTCCGGGTCGCTGGGCCGCAGCAGAATCGATTTGACCCCGGCCACGTTCGCGCCCATGACATCCGTAAAAACCTGGTCTCCCACCGCCACAGCCTGGCTGCGTGAAACCCCCAGAAAACGTGCCGCACGCCAGTAGGCAAACGGCAGCGGCTTCATCGCCACGCACAAAAAGGGAAGATCATATTTTTCCGCGAACGGTGCAACCCGATCTTTAAAATTATTGGATACAATAACAACCGCAAGCCCCGCCTGCCGCATGGCGTGGGCCCATTCCACGGTCCCCACAAGGGGAACCGGCGAACCGTGAGTTGCCAGCGTATTATCCACGTCCAGAATAATCGCGCTCGCACCCATCTCTCTGATCATCTCCGGCGTGATGTCGGTAACTCTGTCCACCGCCGCCGTAGGCAAGAACAACGACATACCGTCTCTCCTCTTTTCAAAACAAATCTGCCCCACAAACCCCAGAAATGGTTAAAAAAGCGGGCTGAATCAGCCCGCTTTTCATCCATTCAACTTACTTAAACTTGCGCTTACGTGCGGCTTCAGACTTCTTCTTCCGCTTTACCGAAGGCTTCTCGTAAGCTTCTCTCTTACGAACCTCGGCAATCACTCCGGCTCTGGCGCACTGCTTCTTAAAACGTCTCAGAGCGCTGTCCAAAGATTCATTGTCTTTGATTCTGATTTCAGCCATTTATTTTCCCTCCCCTCCGCCACCAGGCAGGGGTATTAGTTATCCCGTATAACATAAAAATAATTATACTGGCTGATGGGAAAGATGTCAAGTGCTAAGAAAGAATCTTTGCCGGGGAAAAAATGCAAAGGGATATTGACAGAACCCCTATAAAATGATACTATAATACCCGCACTAGTCGTTTTTTACAGCACGATACAGGGGTATAGCTCAGTTGGTAGAGCAGTGGTCTCCAAAACCACGTGCCGAGGGTTCAAGTCCTTCTGCCCCTGCCATATAACAAATAAAGGAAGAGCCGGTCAAATTGACCGGCTCTTCCTTTATTTGCAGGCAAACGGGATTTGCTTTTCTGACGCATGCATAAAAATCCGCAGAAAATCACGTGCTGAATCAAAAACGGCATCCGACGGTACAGAAAAGCCGTTTCCCCGCGTTTTTTCGCTGACAGGCGTTTGGAAAGCAAAGATGTGTCTGATCAATGAGAAGAAGTAAATTTTAAGCCGATGATTCCAACCAACAAAAGCGATGCAAAAATAATGCGCGGTACAGAAACCACCTCTTTAAAAACCAATATGCCGACGATCACAGCGCCCAGCGCACCGATTCCCGTCCAGATCGCATAAGCTGTGCCCAGCGGCAGAGCCTTCGTCGCCTGCGACAGCAAATAGAAGCTGGCAATCATTCCAACAATGGTTGCTGCGGAATACCCCGGCTTGCTGAAGCCATCTGAGAGCTTTAAAAACGTTGCCCATACAACCTCCAGCAGACCCGCAAAAACCAAATAAACCCATGACATGACGATTCCTCCCGACAAAATAAAATAAGCACCTATTGATTGCATCTTCAAAGGCCTAACGATGCAATCAATAAGTGCTTTTCTGATTTCTTACCCGGCGGCAAGTAATTCTGTTACATGATATCACACATGAACCGTAAAATCAAATTTATTTCCTTCTGTTTTCCGGTATTCGCATTTGATTATAGAAGTATTTGAAAATGGTAATTCGTCATACAGCTCCGTTCGTGATACAATAAAAACATCCCTGTACCATACAAAGGAGTCGATACAATGAAACAGGTAAAACCGGAGATTCTGGAAACTTTTTGTCTGGACATTCTGAAAAAGCACGGAGTAGAAGCACAATGCGCTCAAACGGTGGCTCGCTGCCTGGTGGACGCGGATTTGTGCGGTATCAGCACGCATGGCGTCAGCAGGCTGGCGATTTATCTGGAACGGCTGGATGCCGGGGTCGTTGAGAAAGAGAACCGGATCACGATCGAAAGAGAAAGCCCGGCCGCTCTGGTGGTAAACGCGGGCAACAGCCTGGGAATGCCCGCAGCCAGATTCACCATGGAAAAATGTATGGAAAAGGCCCGGGAAGCCGGCTGCTGCTTTGCAACCGTGAAAAATTCCAACCATTTTGGGGCCGCGGCCTATTACACCCGCCTTGCAGCCGAGCAGGGCATGGTCGGCATCTGTGCCGCGAACCTGACTTCTAAAATCGCCCCTTACGGCGCGTCAGAGCCTTATATGGGCACGAACCCGATCTCGATTGCCGTTCCCGGCGAAGAGGGCGCCGTTGTGCTGGACATGGCCCCCAGCGTCGTCGCCTTGGGCAAGCTGATTATGGCCCAGAAGCTCGGCAAGCCCATCCCGGAAGGCTGGGCGCTGGATCAGGACGGGCACCCCACCACCGACCCTGCCGAAGGCCGCAAGGGCTCCCTGCTCCCCATTGGCGGCCCGAAGGGAAGCGGTCTGGCCATCATGATCGATATTCTGTGCGGCGTACTCAGCGGCGGAAAGTTCGGCCCGCACCTGCACGACCTGTACGGCGACATGCAGAATCCGCAGGAGGTCGGCCACTTTATCGGCGCGATCGACATTACTCATTTTGTGGAGGTCGATACCTTTCGCAGCAGCGTCGCCCAGATGAGGCGGGAGATCAAATCGCTGCGCCCCGCCGAGGGAGTGAGCGAAATTTTCATGCCCGGCGAGGGAAGTGATAACCGCCGCAAGAAAAGCCTGGAGCAGGGAATCAGCCTGCCGGATGAAATCTTCGGTGAGCTGCTTGCCATTGGCAAGGCCTGCGGCGCGGTTTTCCCGGAGGAATAAAGACAAAGCCGGAGGAAACACGATACCGACTGCGCATTGCTGCTTTTTTGGCGTTGCTTACGGTTTTGGATGACCGCAGCGCGGGCAATACGGCGCATTCGCTTCATATTGCTTTCCACAATGCGGGCAAGTGACGTTCGCAATAGAATCCGGCCGGGAATCCGGATGCTTCCTTTGCTCCGCTGCCAAAATGCCGTCTCGTACGGCCGCCCGGATAACCAAATATAGGACAAAGCAGATGATTGCAACTGCAAAAAGCCAGAGAACAAATTCGCCCATAGAATATCCTCCTTCAAAACAATTTGGCATTTTTCGTACTGTAAACACCGGTTGATCTGGTATATAGTATAGCATACGCATCGGGAAACGCCAACGCGGTGCAAACCAGCAAAAAAGGCTTCGATTTCTTCAAAAGAAATCGAAGCCTTTTCCTAGTAAAAATCCATAAAAGATAAAACGCAGTGGTTTAACCGCCCAGATAAGCCTTGCGTACCTCTTCGTTGTCAGCCAGTTCAAGGGTATCGCCGGACATGACGATCTTCCCGGTTTCGAGCACGTATGCGCGGTCAGCGATTTCCAGCGCCTTTTTCGCGTTCTGCTCTACCAGCAGAACAGTCACGCCGGATTCGTTTACGTCGGAAATGATCTTGAAGATTTCACCGACCAGAAGCGGCGAAAGACCCATGGAGGGTTCGTCCAGCAGCAGCATCTTCGGCCGGCCCATCAGCGCGCGGCCGATGGCCAGCATCTGCTGCTCGCCGCCCGAAAGCGTACCGGCAGCCTGCTTGCGGCGCTCTTTTAAACGCGGCAGACGCTCGAACACCATATCGTAATCCTCCGAAATTCCGGAGGCGTCATTGCGGATGTATGCGCCCATCTGAAGGTTTTCCATCACCGTCATGCGGGAAAAGACCCGGCGGCCCTCCGGCACATGAGCCATGCCAAGCCCCAGGATTTTGTGCGGCTCCGTACTGAGCAGATCGTGGTCGCAAAAGCTGACGCTGCCGCTTTTGGTCTTGACCAGACCCGAAATCGCGTGCAGGGTCGTCGTCTTCCCCGCACCGTTCGCGCCGATGAGGGTAACGATCTCGCCCTGATTGACCTCAAAAGAAATTCCTTTAATTGCCCGGATCGAGCCATAGTTTACAACCAGATCCTGCACAGAAAGCATTGCTCCCATTTTATTCCCCTCCCAGATACGCCGCAATCACCTTGGGATTCGTGCGGATTTCTTCCGCAGAGCCCTCCGCGATGATCCTGCCGTAATCCAGCACCACCAGATGCTGGCAGATTCCCATGACAAAACTCATGTCATGCTCAATCAAAAGGATGGAGATCGAAAAACGGTCGCGGATCAGCTGAATGGATTCCATCAGCTCGCGTGTTTCCGTGGGGTTCATGCCGGCAGCCGGCTCGTCGAGCAGCAGAACCTTCGGAGACGCCGCCAGAGCGCGGGCGATCTCGAGCTTCCTCTGCTGGCCGTAGGGCAGATTTTTCGCTTTGGACTCTGCATGCTCCTGCAGATTAAAGACCGACAGCAGATCCATCGCGCGTTCGGTCATGGCACGCTCTTCCTTCCAGTAGGAGGGAAGGCGCAGAATCCCCGCCAAAGCGGAATATTTCATCTGGTAGTTCATCGCTATTCGCACGTTGTCCAGAACCGAAATATCCTTAAACAGGCGAATGTTCTGGAAGGTACGGGCAATTCCGCCGCGGGTCACATCGTAGGTCTTTTTGCCGATGATGCTTTTCCCTTCGAGCTCAATGGTGCCTTCCGTGGGCTGATATACCTGCGTCAGCAGGTTAAATACGGTCGTCTTACCGGCGCCGTTCGGGCCGATCAGACCCATGATCTGATTTTCTTCCAACTGGAAATTGACATCTTCCAAGGCGCGCAGGCCGCCAAACGCAATTCCCAAATGCTTCGCTTCGAGCAGCGGCATCCGTTACGCCCCCTTTTCTCCGCCTGATGCGGAATTTTTCGTTGTTTTATTGCCTTTCGAGCCGCTCAGTTTGCCGAACAGGCGGGTCAAAGAGAATTCATACTGACCTAGCAGGCCGGAGGGACGGAACAGCATCACGCAGATCAGCACAACCGAATAGGCCAGCATGCGGTAGCTTGAAAAATCACGCAGGGCCTCGGGCAGGATGGTAAGCACCGTGGCCGCGATGACCGAACCGGTAATGGAGCCCATGCCGCCCAGAACCACCATGACGAGAATTTCGACCGAATAGTTGAAATCGAACTTGCTGGGGTTCAGGATACCGATATGGTGCGCGTACAGGCCGCCGGCGATTCCGGCGAAAAACGCCGACATAATGAATGCCAGCAGCTTATAATACGTTGTGTTGACACCGGAAGCCTCAGCGGCGATTTCGTCCTCACGGATGGAAATGACCGCACGGCCGTGCCGGGTATGAATAAACGCAAAAATAATCGCAACGGTCAGCACCGCCAGCAGGTACACCCAGGAAAAATTCGTCTCTCTGGGAATCCCGCGCAGGCCTCTGGCGCCGCCGGTAAAGTCTAGGTTAATGATGATCACACGGATGATCTCGCCGAAGCCCAGCGTAATGATCGCCAGGTAATCGCCCTTCAGGCGCAGAGCGGGAATGCCGATGAGCAGGCCGAACAAGGCCGCTGTCAATCCGCCGACGAGAAGCGCAATCGGGAAATCAATCGAATCCGGCAGTCCGGCGCGCAAGGTAAACAGCGCAGCGGCATAAGCGCCGACCGACATAAAACCGGCATGGCCCAAAATCAGCTGGCCCAAAAAACCGGTAGAAAGGTTCAGGCTGGTTGCCAGAATAATATTGATGCAAACCATTATGAGAATACCGGAATAATACGAGTTCAGCACACCGGCATTCGAAAGCCCTGTGACCAGGGCGTAAATCGCCACGATCAGGGCAAGGATCACGCCGTAAACGGCGACTTTTTTTCGATTCATGCTTCTTTGCGCCTCCTTAAACCTTTTCGCTGACATTCCTGCCGAGCAGACCCGCAGGACGAATCAGCAAAACAAGAATCAGGATGCCAAAGACAACCGCGTCGGTAAAGCTGCTGGAAATATAGCCTTTTGTCAGGCTTTCCGCAACACCCAGCACATAGCCGCCCAGCATGGCGCCGGGAATGCTGCCGATGCCGCCCAGAACAGCCGCGACAAAGGCTTTTAGGCCCAGCAGACCGCCCATATAAGGGGTGATCATGGGGTATGTGTTGCAGTACAGCACGGCGCCCACAGCCGCAAGGCCGGAGCCAAGTCCGAATGTAAACGCAATCGAGTGGTTGGTATTAATGCCCATCAACCGGGCAGCGGCGGCGTCTTCCGACGTAGCGCGCATCGCCTTGCCGATTTTGGTCTTATTGACGAGAAAGCTCAGGCCGACCATCATCGCCACCGAGGTGAGGATATTGATGATGCTGCCCGACGGCACCTGCAGAGTACCGGCCTCGAGTGTGCCGAGATCAAACATGCTGGGGATCGTTTTGCCGCTGGAGGTAAACAGCAGCTGCGACAGATTCTGAAGAAAAATGCTGACGCCGATTGCCGTAATCAGCAGAGAAATTCGGGGTGCTTTCATATTGATCAGGCGGCGGTACGCAACGCGTTCAATGAACACACCCGCAACCACGCAGAACAAAATAGAGCCCAGAACCGCAGCCCAAAGAGGAGCGCCCGCGACCGTAAGCAAAAGGAACATCGCGTATGCACCCACCATAATAATATCGCCGTGCGCAAAGTTAATGAGCTGAACAATTCCGTACACCATGCTGTAACCTAACGCCACAAGGGCATAGATACTGCCCAGCCCCAAGCCGTTAATTACCTGTGAAATAAACCCCATGTCCGCACCTTCCTTGATTCGATACGGCAAAAAGAGGGTGATGCAATCGCCCTCTTTTCACCAGACTATCACAGTTATTGCTTATTTCGAATAGTATTCGAGGAACTTATAGGCTCCGCCCTTAATCTGGGTAATCGCCGCCTGCTTGATCGGGTTGCGATTCTCATCATAAGTGATCTCGCCGGTCAGGCCGCTGTATTTAATGGCCGTCAATTTCTCAACAACCGCTTTGGAATCGGTGGAGCCGGCCTCTTCAATCGCCTGCACCAGAATGTGCAGAGCATCATAACCCAGAACAGCAAACATGTTGGCATCTGTGTTATATTTTGCCTTATAGTCCTCAAGGAACTTCTGCAGAGCCGGATCGGTGGATTCCGCGGAATACTGGCTGCAGAACAGAGAGCCTTCCACAGCGGAAGCATTGTCTTTACCGATCTGCTCAATGACGCCGTCCCAGCCGTCGCCGCCCAGCAGGGTGGATTTAATGCCCAGCTGTCTGGCCTGTGTGGCGATCAGCGCAACATCCTGATAATACACCGGCACAAAGAACACGTCGGGGCTCTTCGCGGCAATCTTGGTCAGCTGCGATTTAAAGTCCACATCGTTGGTGGTGTAGCTTTCCTTCGCGACAATCTCCAGACCAAGGTCTTTGGCGGTCTTCTCAAAGGTCTCCGCCAGACCGACAGAATAATCGTCAGCCATATTATAAATGATAGCAGCGGTCTTTGCATTCAGCTTCTTGCTCGCGTAGTTCGCCATCAGATCGCCCTGGAAGGGATCGGTAAAGCAAGCGCGGAATACGTTCGGGCCTGCCGCGGTAACATCCTCGGCAGTAGCGGTAGCAGAGATCATCGGGATGCCGCTCTTTACCGCCTCAGGCGCAACCGCCAGCGTGGGGGTAGATGTAACGTCGCCGACCAGCGCTACGATTTTGTCGTTCTGCACCAGTTTATTGTAAGCGTTGACCGCTTCGGTCGCATCGTTTTTGGTGTCGTAGGAAATATATTTGATCTTTTTGCCCAGAACGCCTTCACCCTGGTTAATCTGTTCAACCGCCAGCTGAATCGCATTGTTTACCGCAATGCCATAAATAGAGGCGTTACCGGTCAGCGGGGCCAGACCGCCAATCACAATCTCACTTGCATCCGTATTTGCGGCGGCACTGGAAGAGCCGCTTTCCGCCGGCTTATTGCCGCAGCCGGTCAGTGCAGCACCCATCATTACCGCAGCCATTGCAGCGGCTAAGATACGCTGTTTCATCGTGTTTCCTCCTAAAATAAAATTAATATATCATCGGCAGAGCCGAAAATACATATCCGCGGACCCCTCTTGTCCGACTTTCCTTTTTCCATTTACAACAAATCAGCCGGGCCAAAGGCGGCAAGCAGCCACACTGCCACACTTTAAAATACAAAAAAGTTAGCGCATTGCTCTGTAAAAGCGACCTGCCTAAAAGAGAACCAATCTTTGAAAAATCTTTCTTCAAATTATACTCCCGCCGGGCAGTTTTTGCAACTGAAACCTAAAAAAATGCGTTTTGTTCTCTGCTCGTGTTCATTTTCTTTCAACTTTTGCAATTTTTTTAGTATCACTGTTCAAAATACGAAAGTTTACCTGGCAAAACCTGCAAGAATCACTTTGCGCTCCCCCAGCGGGCAATTGCCGCCTTAATGGGAATCCCCTCGGCGGAAAACATCAGCTCATGCTCTGTAGAAGGGCTTTCCTCCCACTGCTCGGCGTGAAGATTCTGCGTAGACCGCAACAGCGTAAAACCGCTTTCTTCCAAATACCGCAGCGTAGAGAGGTACAGTTCCTCGTCATCCGTCTTAAAATGGATTTCCGCACCGTCGGCCAGAAAGGACTTATACAGCTCCAATTGATTCGGATGCGTCATACGCCGCTTATGGTGCCGTACTTTCGGCCAGGGATTGCAGAAATTAATGTAGAGCCGCTCCACCCTGTCGCTCGGATCGATGATCTTGGGCATGTCCTCAATATGATGCGCCATCAGCGCCACATTATGAACCGGCGCACCCAGCTCACTGTATGCTTTTTCCAGATTCCTGCGCGCCACGCCCAAAACATCCGGGCTCTGATCGACGCCGATGTAGTTGATCTCTGGATGAAGGGGCGCAAGCTGAGCCAGAAAGACCCCCTTGCCGCAGCCGAGCTCCAGATGGATCGGATGCCTTTCGGCAAACCATTCACCCCAGCGGCCCTTCCATTCTTCGGGGCTGCTGATAAAATATGGACAATGGGCCAGCTCCGGGCGCGCCCATGCCTTTTTTCTCATTCTCATTGTTTCCACCGCCAACAGCCGCACAAATCTTCCGCCGGGCCTAACCCGTTTCGGGAACGCGGCCGGTGTTTGATTGCTCACGCAGCCGAAAAAACGGCATGTGAATCAACTTTTCTATTGTAATGCACACAGCACGAAAATGCAAGCATTTCCGCTGTATTTTGACACTTTCCTGCGATGAATGACATAAATAAGAACGCCGCCGACTGGGCCGGTAGCGTTCTTATCCCTTTGATGGATTAAAGGATCTGTTCCTGGTTTTTCCATTACGGTTCCAGATCCTGAAAGATTTTTTTCTCCGCAGCCAGGAGAAGCTCATAAGGATATTGGTCTTTCTGCTCCTTCAGCGAACGAATCGCATTTCTCATCTCCCGAATGCCGCTGCTGGCAGTAGAAGAATTCGAGCTGCCCGATGAATGAAACGATGTGGTAAAATCCAGCTGATCTGCTACAAGGCAGATTTGGGCAGCCTGGGAAATGGACGCCGCTGTAAGCCCGTTGGGGTATCCGGAACCATCCAGCCGTTCATGATGCTGTAAAATCATATTGCGGCTATTTTCACTCAGCCCTGCCCCTTGAACCATGTCATGACCTAATTCACAGTGCTGGCGCAGAAGAAGGGACTCCTGCTCTGTCAGCGCTTCAGGAGCTTTGTCCAGTATCCGCTGCGGGATCAATATTTTGCCGATATCATGAAGCAGCGCCCCCAGACAAATATCAGTCATGCTGTCTTTCGGGCAGCCGAGTGCGGATGCAATCAGCAGACTGAGAATGGCGACATCCATTGAGTGAGTATAAAGCCGCCCGCCATGCTGCCATAGAGTATCGATATAAATTCGCCAGGGGCGGCGATTGTCCGCAAACAGTACAGAGTTTAGAATCAAAGAGCATTTTTCCATTTCCATCCCATTTACAGATCCCGGAAAACGCTTTTTCAGATCATTCCAATAGAGCGAAAGCCCTGCCTTTCTTGCTTCGCCAGCAGAGGCGGATTCCTCTGTATTTAAGAAAGGAAGGCCATGATAAGAAGCCTTTTTGTCTTCAGTAAATAAGAACTTTTCCTCTAACAGATCCATATTTTCCAATTTTGATAATACCTCTGGGGTAAGCTCCTGCCCCTTTGCGTATAAAAGAATTCCCGATCTGCTGTAAATATCTTTTTCCGCACAACGTGGCTTCATATTGCATCCGCTCCTTTTGAAAAAACATTTTATTTTTCCAGTGATGGAACATACTAAGATCCTGTGGGCAGCTATTTCCCAGGCCCCGGTTTTCGGCGCAGGGCAAATCATTTCAGGATTTTCTCCGTATTCCACGAAAAGCGGAAATACGTTAAAATTCGGGAATCATACAGATCTCTTTTTCTATGTAAAAAAACAGTCACTTTTCAAAGGAATCATTGAAACGACTGCTTTGAGTACCCTGACCGCAGATTATTAGAAACCGCGCTGGAGCTTCGCACAAACCCTATGCCCCGTGGGCATTTCAAGCATTTGCGACGGAGTTTAAGACGGCGAATGAAGCACTTTCCTCATGCAAAACATACATAGCGTTCATTTTATCGATGGCTTTCTTTTTCTGCTCGAACATGGAATGCGCATAGATATTCAGTGTAACGGAAACGTTCGCGTGGCCCAGTATTTCGCTGAGTGTTTTGATATCCACTCCCAGCTCCAGAGCACGGGTCGCAAAGGTGTGGCGGATCGCGTGGAACTTGCGGCTTTTCACCCCGGCTTTTTTCAGGACCTTCTGAAACAGCTTCTGATAGCTCCGCGGGTCAATGGGAGTCTTCGTCCCGGACAGAATATAATTATTTTCGTCCACAGCATATATTTTGTATTTCCGGATCAGATCCAGCACAAATTGCGGCAAAGGAATTTTTCTGACAGACTTCTGGCTTTTGGGCATCCCAACCGACAGGATCGTTTTATTGCCGGTATCATTAAAATTCTTGATGCGGGACACCGTTCTTGTAATGATCATCGTCCCTGCGTCAAAATCGATATCTACCCACTTCAAGGCGCAGATTTCCCCCAGACGGATTCCGGTATAAAAGCAAAGCAAAATTCCAAGCGCTGACTTGTCCTGAAATTCGATCAGCGTTTTTTCAATCAATCTTTGTTCTTTGACTGAAAAAATCTGGACATTTGTGCTCATTGCTTTCGGCAGAGAGATTTCGTTCAGTACAGATTCATAAGCCCCCTTCATGATCTCCCTCAGCGCAGTTTTAAAGATAGACAGGATTTTTCGTTTATAGGCTCCCGAAAGCTCTGTGTTGCTGCTGATTCTGCCTGCAAATTCAGCAGCCGACTGCTCTGTAATCCTGTTGTTGCCATGTTTTTGAAAAAAGGGAATTACATATTTCGTGATGCAGCGATAGTAGCTTTCATAGGTCGAGGGCTTCACCCGGTCGGCCAGACCGCCGTTCAGCCACGTCTCAAATAGCTCAGCGGAATTGCAGACAAACCTGATGTTATTTGCCGATCGGGCTTTTACACGATCCTGCAAGTCTTTCTTTTTTTCTTTCACCTCCCTGTAGGTTCTGGCATAGACATACTGGTATTTTCCCTCCGGCTTTAATACGCGGCCTTCCCAACGGCCGTCTTTTCGCTTATAGATATTTTCTCCGCGTCTTGGCATAAACTGATGCTCCTTTCTATATAAATGACCGCCTTTTTGACGGCGAATAACTAATACTATAGCAAAATAATGCGTCAATCCCAATTCATTCCATTTTTCCTGGGCTGTTTTTTCCGGTTCGGCACAGGTTTCCCCTTCTGTATATGCCTATTGACGACCCGAACAAAGTCGAATATAATGAAAATAATAGATATTTTATTCGAAAAAAAGGCCGCGGTTTCTAATAAACCGCGGCCTTTTTTTCGCTTTTTTCGAATAAAATTTTCTTAAATTGCTGTTTTCAAACAAAAAAACCGGCTTTTTTCAGCCGGTTTTTTTATTTGGAAATGATAAGGCGGCAAACTCTTAGAAATATCGCTGACAACGGAAAATCTGTCAGGCGACCAGCTCATCCAGCGTACCGAAAGTATATCCCATCTTTTTCCATTCGGTGATCAGTTGATCGAGAATCTCCGCGTTTGTTTTGGACGTACTGTGCAGCAGAATCACCGCTCCGGGATGAATCCGCGTCGTCAGCTTCTTCATCGCCTCTTCATGGCTGGGCTGCTTATCAACCTGCCAATCCACATACGCAAGGCTCCAGAAAATCGTACGGTAGCCAAGCTCGTTTGCCATCTGCAGGTTTTCTTTGCTGTATTTTCCCTGCGGCGGGCGGTAGAACTTCTTCATCGGCTGTCCGACAGCCGTCTGATAAGCTTCCTCCAGAGACTTGATCTCTTTTTCAAACGAAGCCTTATCCTGAATCTTCGCCATGTCGGGATGATGGTAGGTGTGGTTGCCCACAATGTGGCCTTCCTCCGTCATGCGCTTGACCAGATCGGCGCTGGTATCAATATAATGGCCAACCACAAAAAACGCAGCCTTGACGTTCTGCTTTTTGAGGGTATCCAAAATAGAGGCGGTATAGCCGTTTTCGTACCCGCAGTCAAAGGTCAGGTATACTTTCTTCTGACTGGTATCGCCTATGTAATACGCATTATAGGGCTTTAAATCCGCATCGCTTGCATCCACCACCGGGGTATTCCCCTGCGGGCCCTGAAAGCTAAGCCCCCAGCTGACAGCCGCGCCGGTTTCCACCGCTGTTCCCGCGGTAAAACGGTAAGCAAGAGGCCCGCCGATCAGCAGCAAACAGCACGCCAGCACCGCGGCCACATGTCTTTTCTTTAAAATCAAATACATTCTCTCACTCCCTCTGACTCTCAGGGCAGCTGCCTTCCCATCGGACACACCGCTTAAAAGCGGAATCGCCGAGCCGTTATGCTGTTGATTGCTTCCACTGTGATCTTCGGCCGCAGCACCTAGGATTTCTCTTTCTAATTTATGAAGCCCCAGCGTGTTTTATGAATGTTTTTCCTCAATCCTGTCCCCCTTTTCATTTATATATGTATCTATACAAAAGAAGATACCCGCATCATCCCCCGCAGCGCCTCCCATTAGAAAGCGAAAAAAGCGTGAACCGGGAGAATCCGGGAAGAAATGTTAAAGGCAATTTAAACCTGTGAGAAGATTTCCTAGGTTTGTTGAAATCTTATTTGGGGCTTTCTATACTGAACCTGTAATGAGGGTTTTTTCGCCCAAAAAATGGAAAGAGTGAATCAAGGAGGGTAACATGAAAAAAAGTTCAAAAACGATTTTATGTAGCGTTCTGGCAGCCGGACTGGCAATTTCATCAGCGACCGGCGCATTTGCGGCCACAGAACACTTCAACGATGCCACAAAGGATTCCGCGTGGTCCGGCTGGGAGCAGCAGTGGGCATCATCCGTCAGCACAGATTATCAGCAGGTTTCTCTGACACCTGGTAAAAACGAAACGGAACTGAATTTGGGCTGGTACTCGAAAACCGGTACTACGGCAACACCGGTGGTCCGCCTGGCAACCAAAGAGGACATGAGCGACGCAAAAACCTTTACCGGCACCACTTCCCCCGCGATCGACGGGTATATTTCCAACAAGGTGACCGTCAGCGGCCTGAAGGAAAACTCCACTTATTACTACACCTACCAGGTGAACGGCGTGGAAAGCAATCCCGTTAAATACGCTACCAAAAGCTTTTCCAGCTTTAAAATGCTGTTCTTCGGCGACCCGCAAATCGGCGCTTCAAAGGGACAGACCGTTTCTACCGGCAATGAGCTGGAAAACAAATCGGCCCTGAACACCGCCGCAAGAAACGACGCCTTTAACTGGAACAAATCGCTGAACATTGCCCTGAAAAGCAATCCCGACGTCAGCTTTGCTTTGTCCGCAGGCGACCAGATCAATAAAAACGTGAACGGCACCGACCCCGGAAACGAGATGGAATACGCCGGGTACCTGTACCCCGCAGCTTTGAAATCCCTGCCTGTGGCCACGACCATCGGCAACCACGACGCCACGAACAAGAGCTACAGCTTCCACTTCAACAACCCGAATGCCTTTACCCAAGAAACCAGCCCCTCTGTGGCCGGAAACGGATATTACTATACTTACGGCAACGCGCTGTTCGTTGTGCTGAACACCAACAACTACAACTGTGCCGACCATGAGGCTCTGCTGAAAAAAGCAACCGAGGAAAACCCAAATACCCGCTGGAGAATCGTCATGTTCCACCAGGATATTTACGGCAGCGGACTGGATCACTCGGAATCGGACGGCATGGTGCTGCGCACCCAGCTGACCCCTATTCTGGACAAATATGACGTTGACGTGGTCCTTCAGGGACACGACCACAGCTATTCCCGCAGCTACCTGCTGCAGGGCGACGGCAAAACCCATCCGACCTACGATGCAAACAAGCTGGCAGACGGCACCTTCGACTGGGACAACGTGATCGACAAATCCACCAAGCAGGTGCTCCCATACTATCCCGATGAGAAGGACGCAAAGGCCATGGCGGCGAACGCACTCTTCCTGAAAGGAAACGAGGCCTATACCATTACCGGAGACAAATCGACCAAAGTAGTGAATCCGCAGGGCACTTTGTACATGACGGCCAACTCCGCTACCGGCAGCAAGTTCTACGAGCTGACCCACCAGCAGCAGAACTTCATCGCATACCGCAACCAGAACTGGCAGCCCAGCTATTCGGTTCTCTCTCTGGACGACAAAACCTTCAGCATCTCAACTTACAGCATCAGTCAGGATCAGGTAAGCCAGATCGACAGCACCTTTACCATTGAGAAAACGGTAAACCGCACACCGGCAGTCACCACAGCGGCCACCGGCAACACCGCGAAAGACACGGCTTCCACTTCGAAAACCACCACTCCCAAAACCGGGGACGCAAACGACCTGACCGGCACCGGTGCACTGGCGGCGCTCGCCGTTCTTGGTCTGGCCGCGGCAGGTGTGGCGACACTGAAAGAGAAAAAGGGCAAGCTCGCAAAATAAACAACACAATCGTATTGGCGGCCCGGGGCGCAGAGCGAAAGCTTTTCGCCCCCTTTGTCCTGCCGGCGCTCACGGAAGGAATCCTAGAGAAAACAGAGGAATCAAAACATGCTGAAGAAGATTGCAGAAAAATATTTCGCAGATCGAAGAGCAAACGTGCGCAGAGCCGTTATTGCCGTACTGGCCGTGGTGTTCGTACTCTTTCTGTACCAGCTCAATCAGGTGCAAAAGCCCGAGCTGGTCACAACCGTGGGGCGTACCTTTGAGCACGCCAGAGTCGTCGAGGTCGTAAAGGATAATTTACAGGAGGACGGTCATCGCTACGGAGAACAGCAGGTTCGCCTTCTGATGCTGAGCGGCTCAAAGCAGGGGCAAACGGTAGACGCAACCAGTGCCGCAGGCTATCTGTTCGGTGCGGGCTGTACCCCCGGTATGGAGGTCATTGCGATTCAGAGCGTTTCCGGGGATATTTCGGTCACCTCTGTATACAGTGCAGACCGTGAAAAGGTCATCTATGTATTTGTTCTGCTGTTTTTCCTGCTGCTGAGCATCATTGCGGGCAAACAGGGAATCAAGTCCTCCATTGGGCTGATTTTCACGCTGGCCTGTATTTTCTGGCTGTACCTGCCTTTGGTGTTCCGGGGGTTCTCCCCGTTCTGGGCGGCGGTGCTGGTTGCAGCCGTCACCACCGTGGTGACGGTGTACCTGATCGGCGGGCCGACCAAAAAATCAGCCTGCGCCATGATCGGCACGGTGTCCGGCGTGATTATCGCGGGCTCGGCGGCAGTGATCTTCGGCTATTTCTCAGGGGTTTCCGGCTATAATGTATCCGACATTGAAAATCTGCTGTTCCTGGCGGACAGCACCAAAATTCAGGTGGGCGGGCTTTTGTTCTCCGGACTGCTGATTTCCTCTTTGGGCGCCGCGATCGACATCTCGATCTCGATCGCCTCCACCATCAACGAAATCCATGAAAGCAGCCCCACGCTCGGCAGGGCAGCGCTTTTTTCCTCCGGCATGCGGGTGGGGCGCGATATCATGGGGAGCAACGCCGCCACTTTGATTCTCGCGTTTGCGGGCGGCTCTTTGAGCATGCTGGTATCGAATTATGTGTATGACCTGCCTTACATTCAGATCGTAAACTCCTACGGAATCGGCATTGAGATCATGCAGGCCTTTTCCGCCAGCTTTGGCATTATTCTGGCTGTCCCGATTGTTGCGGCCGTTTCTGCCATCTGGATGGGCCCCTCCCACGCCGTTGCCGCAGCAGTTATAGAAACACCGGAGCTTTCTCCTGGAGAATCAGCCATACTGCCTGCCCCGGCGGAAAATTTGCCGGAGGATACCGCGCCGGCCGGCACATTTTCTTCGGCGGTGATTTCTCACATAAAGCAGCTGACTCCCGCACTCGCGGAGGCCAAACGGGCGCTGCTCCTGCACTGGAAGGGCATTACCATTGCGGTATGTCTGTTTATACTGGCTTTTTGCGGCCTGCAGTTTTATTCCGCCTATATGGAATACCAGAATGCAGGCAAGGAATACCGGCAGGCTGAGCAGAGTATGGAGTCCCTCCCGGCTTCCTCGATCAGGGGAACTGCCGCCCCTCTGGAATCGGGCACGCCGGAGGAAAAGCCGTTTGTCTTTGATTATGAAAAGCTCGCCGCTCAGAACAGCGACGCGGCGGGCTGGCTTCGTCTGCCGAATACCGGCCTGAGCTACCCGGTGGTACAGGGCAACGACAACTTCTATTACCTGACGCATACCTTTTATAAAAGCCGGAACACCGCCGGGGCGATTTTTCTGGATTCCCGACTTTCAGACGGTCTTTCTGCGCAGCACTCCATCCTATACGGCCACAACATGCATGACGGCACCATGTTCGCCGAACTGCTCCGCTTCCGGGAGAAAGCCTACTGGGAGCAGCATCCGCTGCTGGAGCTGTACAGCGAAGGCGGCAAAGCCATCTGCGAGGTCTTTTCTGTACACGAAGCCGCGCCGGACAGTGAGACCTACACGCTGTCCTTTCCGAATCAGTCGAAATACGAGCAATATCTAAAGGCTATGACCAAGCTGGCACTGTACGACACCGGGGTTACCGTCAGCCCAAGCAGTCAGATCGTGACCCTCTCCACCTGTGTCAACGACCAGCGCGACATGCGCTTTGTTGTGCAAGCTAAAAAAATTCAGGCCGTATAAAACACTTTTATCCCCCTATTCTATAAAAGAACAAGACGCACACCAGAGCGTGTGCGTCTTGTTCTTTTACGCTTTGATAACCCTTTTAATAAAAATAAAAATTTTGAAAAGTCTGAAACTTTTTCCATAGGCCGCAGCGTCTATTTAGTGTAAGATAAATGATGGCGCCATCAGATACGGGAAGGAGCATTTCGTACGAATGGGTGACAGCAATACACAAGAGATCATTGAAAATTACATTATTCTGAATCAAAATCAGATTTATCGGCTGGCTTTCAGCTATGTTCATAACAAGGACGACGCGCTCGATATTGTACAGGAATCGATTTACAAAGCCATGGCCGGAAAACGGTCGCTACATAAATCCGATTCCGTCCGCCCCTGGTTTTACAAGATCGTTGTCAATACGGCGCTGGATTTTCTGCGCCGCAAAAAGCGCGAGGCCGAGCCGGACGAGGATATCCTGTTGCACGGGGAAAGCGCGGCCGACGATCACTATGAAGATATCGACCTGAAACGGGCGCTGGACAGTCTGCCGGATCTGTACCGCAGCATTGTCGTTCTGCGCTATTTTGAAGATTTGACGCTCGAAGAAATCGCGGGAATTCTGAACGAGAATCTCAGTACCGTGAAAACGCGTCTTTACAAATCACTGAAACTACTGCGCGTGGAAATGAGCGAAGCAGAGTAAGGAGGTACTCACATGAATAAGCAGGATCTGAAACAGCTGAAGCAGCAGTACCAGGACACACCGATCCCGAAGGAACTGGATTTTGTCGTTCGGAAAGCATTGCAGGAAAATGGAGGAACCACTATGGAAAACAAACGCAGCCATAAAGGCATTAAAATAGCAGCCGCTTCTGTCGCCGCAGCTTTCGTCGTAATCACGGCCGGAGCAAACATCAGCCCCGTATTTGCGGCCACAATGGGAAATGTGCCGGTTGTCGGCAGCCTTGTAAAGGTACTTACCTTCCGTGAGTATACGATGGATGACGGCACCTATCACGCGAATATCAAGACCCCTGCCGTAGAGGGCCTTGAAAGCAACAAGCCGCTGGAAAACAGCCTGAACCAGAAGTATATGGAAGAAAACAAAAAGCTGTATGAACAGTTTGAAGCCGAGGTTGCCGAACTGAAGAAAAACGGCGGCGGACACCTTGGAGTAGACAGTGGCTATGAGGTAAAATGCGACGACGACGCCATTCTTTCGATTGGCCGTTATGTTGTCAATACGGTCGGCTCTTCCTCGACCACGATGAAATATGATACCATCGATAAAAAGAACCAGGTGCTTATTACCCTGCCCAGCCTGTTCAAGGATGAGCAGTATGTCGAGGTCATCAGCAAGAACATTCGTCAGCAGATGATCGACCAGAACAAAGCCGACCCGGATAAGATTTACTGGGTAGAGGGCATAGACGCAGGTGAGGGCACCGAGCTGTTCCAGAACATTTCGGCGGAACAAAACTTTTATATCAACACCGACCACGAGCTTGTAGTCTCGTTTGATAAGTACGAGGTGGCGCCCGGGTATATGGGTGTTGTGGATTTTGTAATCCCGACTGACTTGATCCGCGATCTGCTGGTGGGCAATGATTATATCCGCTGATAGCGGGAAATAAAACAGAATGGCCGCGCGGGACGCCTGCCCACGTGTCCATTCTCTTTTTTCTGTATTCCCTGCCATAAAAAACGAGAGTCAGCCGCCAAAAATGGCAGCCTGACTCCTGTGTTAATCCAGTAATTCCTGATAAGATACGCCCAATACCCTGGCGATGATTTTCAATTCAATGTCTGTAACAAAGCGGTCTCCGCTTTCTATCCGCTGGACTGCATTTTTATCTACATCCAGCCCGGCAATCTGCAGCATATCGGAAAACTGCTTTTGAGAAGTTTTTTCCGGCAGCCGCTCACGGAATTTTTTGATACGTTTCCCGCAAATATTATTGCTTCCATCAAGAGCTTTGTTTTTATACATAACATCTCACCAATCCATGACATTCAGTAATTGTCATTGAGTGAATTATATGTTAAAATAGCTCTTGATATGACACTTACTAAATGTCAATTAAAAGAAAGGGAAATGTCTATGAAAAGGATAGATGCAGAAGAAGCAATCAGAAAAACAGCGGCAAAGGAAGGACTCGCAGTTGAAGAAATACGAAAAGAAATAGAAAAAGCCATACTGATGGGGTTGCGCAGTCAAGATCCGGCTATAAGGGAAAGGTGGAAAAAGATTCCCTGCAAGAGCGTCGTTCCCACACCAGAAGAACTGATTCAATATATGGCTGAAAATATGAAAGAGAACCTTTATTAGCAAAAAGAATAAAAAATAAAGAAAAGGAACACATCCAAAGGCTAGACCAATGGATGCATTCCTTTTTCATGTCTGTTTTTATGCTTTCTGTGCGGGGCTTCCCCCTCATGCCGGGGCGGGCACTTACTTTCGCGAAAGGGCGGCGTTAAGGAAAGGCCTTCCAAAAGACACCTTTGGAATCCGTTTTGAGGGAACATGCATTGCAAGTATAACCCAAGACTACTTTAAAGGCGCTCCACTAAAAGTGTCCACCCGCCTGATTTGCGCAGAAAAACAGTTTTCTGTTTTCATCCGGCGGCGATCACTTTTAGAGCGCTCTCGTCAACTCGCAGAGTTGCTTGCAGCAGCTTTTCTGAAAGGCCGTTTCCGCGTAGAAACAGACAGCGCATGCGCGACGAATGGAGCGCGAAACGGAATTCTTTCTCCACACTATCCCGCGACATGCGTGCAGGCTCAGCCTGCTTATTCCAGCGTTTCGCCGATGCCCTCAATCATGTCGAAGAATTCCTTGGATTCGCTCACAACCAGAATGGGCTCCTTAAAATTCAGCGCATAAATGCCGATGTAGCTTTTCGCATCGACAATGATGCTGCCGTCCAAAGAATGCAGACCCACGTCGCAAGAACATTTTGTTGCAAAATACTGGAGCCGCTGAAGTTCTTCAATGGTATGGAATTTTTTCTTTTCAATCATATATTTCACCCCATTTTACGGTATGGAAAACACCGAAAGCCCCTATCCAAAACAGGATAAGGGCATACGGCTTCGTCGCGTTTTCCCCGCCGCCGGATCTGGCGGCGGGGAGAAAATACTGTTTTACTGATGGATCGCGTCCTGGTAGAACTCGAAGGCCTGTTTGTCTGTAAAGCCATGGTGTACGATCTTGCCGACCGCTTCTGCCATAGCAGCAGGATTCTCGCTCTGGAAGATGTTGCGTCCCATATCCAGGCCGCGTGCGCCTTCGCTGATCGAACGATACGCCAGCGTCAGAGCCTCGTCCTCCGGCAGCTTCTTGCCGCCTGCAACTACGATCGGAACCGGGCAGGCCGAAACGATCTCTTCAAAGTTCTCGCAGTAATACGTTTTGATGATGTTTGCCCCCAGCTCTGCCAAAAGGCGGGTCGCCAGCTTAAAGAACCGATCGGTCCGCTCCATCTGCTTGCCGACCGCGACAACGCCCATGGTGGGGATGCCATAGCGCAGGCCCGCGTTGATGGTACGGGATAAATTGTCCAGGCTGGAGAGCTGTCCGTCCGCACCGACGAAAGTCTGCACGGCCATGCAGTCCGCGTTCATGCGGATGCAGTCCTCGATGTCCACGGCGATCACTTCGTGAGAAAGATCGTCGTTGAGCATGGAGGAGCCGGAAGTTGTGCGCAGCGCAATCGCCTTGCGGCACTCCGGGGGAACGCACGTGCGCAGCGCACCGCGTGTGCCCATCAGCACATCGACATAGGGCAAAAGCTCGGGAATCAGCAGGTCCAGTCGTTCCAGGCCGGCGGTGGAGCCCATGAAATAGCCATGGTCAAAGGCGAACATCACCGTGTTTCCGCTTTTGGAGTCGAAAATGTTGCCAAGATGCTTCTTCATACCCCAATCCAAACTGTTTGAGCCTTTCACATGAAAACCGCCCTGATTGGCGAAAGGCACTTCCACATGATAATCCTTTGCAACTTTGTTGCCGTCTTTGTCAGCCATAATCATTGATCTCCTTTATCCATTAAAAGTCTGAAAGAACACGAATTTCCGATCAAAAGCGAAGTCTCTGTTGTCCCTCCCTGCCTGCGGCGGGGAGGGACAACAGTCCTGACTTCACTGTTTACGGAAAACTCGCAGTTAAATTACCGTCTTCCATTCATTCGCCGGGCCGGGAACCGAAACCCGGTTGTTTAGAAGTTGTAATTGTCCACGTTGGCGGTGGTGAAAACCACGCGCTCGGGCAGCAGAACCACGCCGTTGTCGCTGTCGCCGGTTTTCGCGCCGGATACCAGGCTGTCGTTGGGCTGCACTTCTACTTTGCCGATGTTCGGGATGTCGATGGTGTCGCCCACCTTAACGGTGTTGCCGGCGGCCAGGTAAGCAGCCAAGTAGCAGCCCATCGCGCCCTGGATTCCGCAATCCCACAGGCCCCACTGCTCGATGACGTTTGCCTTCGCATAGTCACGGATGGAGTTCGGGGAAGCAAAACCGGTGATCGTCACTTTATCCTTGGTCAGACCCTTGTTCTGAGCGGCCTTCAGCTGGCCGGGCAGAGCAGTGGAGTCGTTGCAGATGATCAGGTCGATATCCTTGTGCGCCTCGAGGATGGAGGAACCGATGGAAACGGCCTTTTCCGCATCCTGCTCGGAATAGTAGTTGCTGGGGGCTACGTTTTCCCAGTTGGGATAGTTCTCTTTAATGTAAGCTTCGCCTGCTACCTGCCAGGAGTTCTGGTCGGCCACAGTCGCCTGAGAATAGTGCCAGCAATACTTGATCGCGTCTTTCTTGACATCCTTGCCTCTCTTGGTCAGAGAATCGGCGCCCATGTCAACCAGCATTTTGCCGAGGATGTCAGGTGTGCCCTGAGAGACCATCAGCGTACGGGCATCGGAAGAAACGTCGGAGTCCCATGTCGCTACGGTGATGCCGGCATCCTTCGCCTTTTTCAGTACGGAATCGAGACCGGTGGCATCGACGGAAGAAATGCAGATGGCATCCGCTCCGCTGGCGATGGCGTTGTTCACGACCTGTACCTGATCAGCAACAGCGGCACTCGGGCTGCCCTGATAGCTGACGGTAAAGCCCCAATCCTTGGAGTATTTCTGTGCGCCGGCGTTTGCGGACTCGAAGAACGCGTTGCCGGTCAGCTTCGGGATAAACACCACTGTTTTGCCTTCCACACTTTTGGTTCCGGAATCTGCGGTGGACGCTGCCTGAGAAGCGGGCGCCCCGCTGGACGCAGCAGGTTTCTCGCTGCTGCCGCAGCCCGCAAGCGGTAACGACGCCATTGCCGCCGCAAGGACAAATGCAAGTACCTTTTTCATAAAAAAGAGCCTCCTAATTTTTTATTTGCATGGCTTATAATTGCCAAAACGCACCGGAATAAAAAGGAACACTCAACTCTTCAGCCCCGATAGGCGGGGGAATCTGCCGGCCATCAGCTTGATGACCTTGGGATTGGCGGAAAGCGCACGGCCGGTGATCACGATCAGCAGCAGGAGCCCCACGGGAATATCGAGATACTGCGTATTGATCTTGAAGCACAGCGGCAGGCCGAAGCGCAGGATGCCGATGACCAGCGCGGCCAGCGCGGTGCCGATCACGCTGCCTCTGCCGCCAGTGCTGAGAGTACCGCCCAGCACGACTGCGGTAATGATCGGCAGGGTAAACGTCATGCCGATGTCGCTCTTGGCCGTACCCAGATACGACGTAAGTACAATGCCGGCGATCGCGGCGCTGATCGCCGAAAGCACATAGGTGCTCAGGATGATCAGGCGGCTGTTGAGGCCGGAGTATTCCGCGGCTCTGGGATTGATGCCGATCAGGAATACCTTACGGCCATATTTCGACCGGTGAAGCAGCAAATACGCAATCACCGTAAGACCCGCAAAAATCAATACCTGACTGGGAATCACGCCGAACAGCTTAAACGAAGCGATCTGGGTAAAGCCGTCGGGGAAACCGCTGATGCCTTTATAGCTCTGCGTTGCGGAAAGCTTCGAAATCAGAAGGGCAATGCCGCTGTAAAGGAAGCTGCCGCCGAGCGTAACCACCATGGGCTGAACGCCGCAGTATGCCACGAAGAATCCGGAAAGCGCACCGCACAGAGCGGCGGCGAT
This sequence comes from Clostridium sp. MSTE9, assembly GCF_000277625.1. Classification (NCBI taxonomy): domain Bacteria; kingdom Bacillati; phylum Bacillota; class Clostridia; order Eubacteriales; family Clostridiaceae; genus Clostridium; species Clostridium sp. MSTE9. The sequence continues at coordinate 93,359 of NZ_AKFU01000011.1, read as the reverse complement.
GATGGCGATGATACAGGCCGCCCAGATATTTACGCCAAAATCCTGCCAGGTAACGCCCACCACTATAGAGGTAAGACCCACAATGGAAGCCACCTGAATATCGATGCCGCCCGTGATCATGACAAACGTAACGAACAGAGAAATAATGCAGATGGAGATAATATCGTTGATGCTGCCCAAAAGGACGTTCGGCATCAGGAATTTGGGGTTTTTCGCGCCGAAGATGATAAACTCCAGAATCAAAATCAAAAGCAGGACAAATTCCCAGCTTTTCGCTTTCTGGCCAAGGCGCCCAAACAAGCTTTGTTTCATGATGCAGCCCTCCTATCCCCGGGTTCCTCTTCCAGCGGGCCGGACCGTGAGGCCAGACGCGCATGCCGGGTTTTGACAGCGGCCCGGTTCTGCGCCACCGCGTCGACGACCACGATCACGATCAAAAGAATACCAGTGATGGTATTGTCATAATCGGAGGAGAAGCCGAGGAACACCAGAATACGGCTGATAGAAGACATGATCACCGCGCCGATGGACGCGCCGATCAGGCTGCCCAGGCCGCCGGAAAGGCTGACGCCGCCGAGCACACAGGCCGCGATGGCCTTCATCTCGTAACCGCTGCCCGCCGTAGGGGTGATAAAACCAATGCGCGAGGAATACAGCACACCGGCCACCGAGGCAAACAGACCGCACAGCACATAGGCCATGATCTTGGTCTGCATGGTCGGGATACCGACCATCGTTGCGCCCGCCGGGTTATCGCCGACTGTGATGAAATATTTGCCGCGCCGTGTTTTGGTCAGGATCAGATGTGCGGCGATCACCAGCACCAGCGCCGCTGCGTAAAAAGTGGTCAGCTCGCCGATGAGCTTTATGTTCGCCATCTTGGTAAATCCGGCCGGCAGGTTTTCTACCCACGCACCGCCGGTATATACATAAACCAGACCGCGCACCAAACCGTTGGTACCAAGGGTAAAGATCAAAGAAGGAATGCCCAGCTTCGCAATTCCAAATCCGTTGAAGAGGCCGACCAGACAGCCGACCAGTACTGCCGCCAGAACAGCGAAGATCCCGCTGCCGCCGTCGCGCAGGATCGTGGAAGCGACCGCCGCGGAAAGCCCGAGCGTGGCGCCGATGGAAACGTCGATCTCACCGGTCAGGATGACGAAAGCGATTCCCACGGCCAGCATGGTAAACACCACGCTGTCGTTAAAGCAGTTGAACAGGCTCGTGGGTGTCAGAAAGTCGCTGTTGACGAGACCCACCAGGCCAAACAGAAAAATCAGAAAGAAAAGGCTGCTGATTTCTCTTACCTTGCCTACTTTTTTCAACAGCGTCATGAAACCACCTGCTCTCTCGAAATCACGTCAAACGCGGCGGCCATCAGATTATCCTGATTGATTTCTTCTTTTTGGAACTCGCCGTTGATTCGTCCCTGATACACCGTCACCGCACGGTCAGACAGCTCGACGATCTCCTCCATATCGGAAGAAATCAGCATCACCGCCACCCCCTGCTCTTTGAGCTGGTGGATGATGGAATAGACCTCGCCGCGCGCCACGGCATCGATGCCGCGGGTCGGCTCATCCAGAATCACCAGCTTCGGCCCTGTGGAAAGCGCCCTTGCGATAACCACCTTCTGCTGGTTGCCGCCGGAAAGACTGCCGGTCAGCTGATCCTGCCCCGTCACCTTAATGCGGAAATGTTCCACATATTCCTGCGTCAGATCATGCTCCGCCTTGCGGTTGAGGAACACCTTGCCCATCACCATGCGGTTCAGAATCGCCGAAGTGGTGTTGGCCGCGACGTCGCTGATTTTGAACAGCCCGTTCAGGTGCCGGTCTTCGGGAACATAATTCACGCCGGCCTCCAAAACCTTCTTCGTGGAAAGCCCCGTGATGTCCCTGCCGTCCAGAATCGCTTTGCCGCCCAAAACCTTGTCCTTGCCAAAAATCGTTGTGGCCAGTTCGGTGCGGCCTGCGCCGACTACGCCCGCAACGCCGAGAATCTCACCGGGATAAATCTTCAGGTTGATTCCGCGGAAGCCGTAACCCGAATAATTTTGCAGTTCAAGGATCGGTTTTGCATCCTTGTAATCCACCACAGCAGTGCCGGTGGTGCCTTTGATCTCCTGATCCTGCATGTTGGGGGGCAAAAGCCCCTTGACGAGCATTTCACGGGTAAAGTCGCCGATCGGCCCGTGCAGCGTGATCACGCCGTCGCACATGATCGCGACGTGGGTGGCGATATCGAACACCTCCGTCAGGCGGTGCGTGATGTAAATCATGCCAATTCCCTTTTTCTGCAGGTCGCGGATGCAGCGAAACAGGCTTTCCACCTCGTCAAAAGTCAGAGCGCTGGTCGGCTCATCAAAGATCAGCAGCTCCGCGTTGCGCAGCAGGCCGCGAAGAATCTCTACCAGCTGCTGCTCGGCAATTGAAAGGCTGCTCGCCTTTCTGGTCAGATCCAGATGCCAGCCGATGTCGTCCATCAGCTGCGTCAGCCGCCGGCGCAGCTCCGCGCCGGATGCGTCGAACCCGACGCCGACGAGAATATTCTCTTCTACCGTCATGTTGGGGAAAAGCATCGGTTCCTGGGGCACCATATAAATGCCGTGCGTCAGAGCGACAGATGGCTTTGTCAGCGACACTTTTTCGCCCCGGATCTCAATTTCGCCCTGGTCCGGCTGATAAATGCCCATAATGATTTTCATTAAGGTGCTTTTTCCCGCTCCGTTTCCGCCGATCAGGGCCAGAATCTCACCAGGGTGAATATCGAGGTCGATCCCCTTGAGCACCTGGTTCAGGCTGAACATTTTGCAGATTCCCCGAACACTCAGCAAAGATTGGCCGGAACGTTCCGTTTGGGATTGCGCCATTTTTCCCCCTCCATACACCATAGACTCATAAGCTTTCTTCACAAACAACCGTTTTGCCCGAAATTAATACAATTGTTTTTAAAGTGAATTTTTATTTGCGTGTTTATCATACGATATTTTTTCCCTATTGTCAACGGGATTTTTCTTTCACAAACGAAATTTATTAGATAAAATTCATTTTATTTTTGCTGATTCCTTTCAATTTTAAGCGATAAAAACAACAAATCGCACAAAACAGGTTCCAGATATTCCCGTTTCAAAAAGTTTTAGTTCGAATAAAAAATATCAATTGACAGCAAAACATTTTGCTGATATACTTTAAATCGAAAACAAATGATTTATATTGTAACATTTGTTTCAATTGCGTACAGATGTAATACCACTTCTCACAGGGCGGGCCAATCCCGGAATTCCTCCCGGGGGGAGAGGCTCTTGACGCTCCCCCCGCCGGGAATGGTATGATATGTGATAAAGGAAAAGGAAACCAACTCTGGAGGTGCCTCATTTGAATTATGAAGATGTTCTCGTGGTCAAAACGGCCTGGTACTATTATGTAGAAAACATGACCCAGCAGAAAATTTCGGAACGGCTGGGAATCTCGCGCATGCGTGTGATTAAATTGTTGGAAAAAGCCCGGCAGGACGGCGTGATCCAGTTTAAAATACACCAGGACGGCGTTCAGCGGATGGAGCTGGAGCGCCAGCTTTCGGAAACATGGAATCTGAAAGATACCTTTATTGTGCCTACTCCGCCGGATGCTACCGATGTGAATAAGACCATCGCGCAGGCGGCCTCGATGTACGTGAGCGACAGGATCACCGAGCATTCGTTTATCAACATGGGCTATGGCGATACGCTCAGCCGCGTGCTGAACCACCTGGCGACTCTGAGCGAATTCCCCGTTTCGGTCGTTTCGCTTACCGGCGGCGTCAATTATTACCTGCCGAACACACAGTCTCACATTTTTAATGCGAAGCTTTATCTTTTGCCGGCCCCCCTGCTCGTCTCTTCCCCCGAAATGGTGAAAGCGATGATGCAGGAACCCTCGGTAACTGAAATCATGCGTATGGTGCGCCTTGCCTCCATGACGCTGATCGGCATCGGCGGCATGGCCGACAACGCAACCATTCTGACAAACGGAATCGTCAGCAAAAATGATTTCTTTTATCTTTCCATGCGCGGCGCAGTCGGCGACGTGCTCAGCCATTTCATCGACAAAAACGGCAACCCGGTTCACACGGGCATTGAAGACCGCCTGATCAGCACGCCGCTGGATACTCTGCGCCAGCTGGACAACGTGGTGGGTGTGGCCGCCGGGCACGACAAAGTGGAGGCCATCCGCGCGGCGCTGCGCGGAAAATATCTGGACATTCTCATCACCGACGAAGAAACCGCACAGGCGTTAATCGACGGCGAGACAGAAGAATAAAGGCTCTCAAAAGGTTTTTTGTATTGAAAAAACGTTCAGACGGGAGGAAATCGAACATGGCGCGCAACTATCTGATGGCGGTAGATGCCGGTACCGGCAGCGTAAGAGCTGTGCTGTTTGATCTGGAAGGAAACCAGGTTGACGTCGTGCAGCAGGAATGGGATCACAAGGAAGACCCCAGATACCCCGGCAGCATGGATTTTGATTGGGTTCACAACTGGGAGCTGGCCTCTGGCTGCATTCGCGGCGTTTTGGAAAAAACCGGGATCGACCCGAAGGAGCTGGTGGCAATTTCCACCACCTGTATGCGGGAAGGCATTGTCCTTTACAATGCCGCAGGACAGGAAATCTGGGCCTGCGCCAATGTGGACGCCCGCAGTGAGGATGAAGTGGTGGAGCTGATCCGGCAAAACCCGGAGATGGAAAAGGAAATCTATCTGGAATCCGGGCAGACCTACGCGCTCAGCGCCCTGCCCCGTTTACTGTGGCTGAAAAACAAGGTGCCGGAGCTGTACGAAAAAACCGCAGCGGTCGGCATGTTCAATGACTGGCTGATCTACAAGCTGACGGGCGTTCTGGCTGTGGAGCCGAGCAACGGTTCGACGACCGGCATTTTCGATTTACAAAAACGAGACTGGGACCCTTCCATTGCGGAAAAATGCGGACTGCGCACCGACATCTTCCCTGCGGTAACAGAATGCGGCAAGGTGGTTGGCTCCGTCAGCGAGGAGGCCGCAAAGCAGACCGGCCTCGCGGCAGGAATTCCCGTTGTATCGGGCGGCGGCGACGCGCAGCTCGGCTGCGTCGGCGTCGGCGTGGTCAGCCCGGGGCAGGCCGCGGTATTCGGCGGCAGCTTCTGGCAGTACGAGTTCAACACCGCAAACGGCAAAACAGACCCCGGCTGCCGCGTGAGGGTCAACTGCCACGCGATTCCCGGTGTCTGGCAGTACGAGGCGCTGGCCTTCAAACCCGGCCTTGTCATGCGCTGGTTCCGCGACGGCTTTTGCGAGCTGGAAAAGCAGCAGGGCGAGGAAAGCGGAAAAGACCCCTATTACCTGATGGACAAAAAGGCCGCCGAGGTGCCTGCCGGATGCTACGGCATGATGTGCGCGTTTTCGGACGTGATGAATTTCATCCGCTGGCAGCATGCGGCCCCTACCTTCACTAACTTTGAGCTGGACCCGCAGAAGTTCAACCGCTATACATTCTACCGCTCCATTCTGGAGAATACGGCGATGGTGACAAAAGGCCATCTTGATCTGGTACGGGAAGCCACCCAGAACATGCCGACGGAAATCATCTTTGCCGGCGGCGCATCGAAGAGCCCGCTGTGGTGCCAAATCCTTTCCGATGTACTGGGGCTGCCGGTAAAGGTGCCCGTGGTAAAAGAAGCCACTGCTCTGGGCGCGGCTGTTCTGGCCGGCGTGGGCGTCGGCATTTACAGCGATGCCGCCGAGGCCGCACAGAAGCTGGTCAAATGGGACCGCGAATATCAGCCGAATGCGGAAACCCATGCTCTTTACCTGCGGATGTACGAATCCTGGCGCAAGGTATATGCAGCACAGCTGGAGCTGTGCCGTGAAAAGCTGACCAAACCAATGTGGAGCGCTCCCGGTGTGTGACCATTGACTCAAGAAAGGATGAATCAGATTATGTATATCATTGATGAAAACGATAAGGAATACCGCTTCGGCGATCATGGACCCAAATACCTGATGAAAGGCCCCCGCATGAACTTTGCTCTGGTACAGTTCCTGCCCGGTCAGGACTTTAAGGCCCACCTGCACAACATTATGGAAGAGAACTTCTATATCATTGAGGGAGAGATCGACATTGTGGTGGACGGCGTGGTGCATCACCTGACGCCCGGCCAGTTTATCCATATTGAGCCCCATGAAACGCACTACTGTATCAATCATTATGACAAACCGGTGAAAATGGTTTCTACCCTGGCCCCGTATCAGGAGGTCGACAAGGTAGAGATTGAAAACTACACCTACGACGGGAAATAACGGGACTTCTCCCAAACTTTCCATGAGCATAAAAATACGAAAGGGAAACGGAGCGATCACCGTTTCCCTTTCGTATTTTCTGTGTGATAAGCCTGCGCTCACCGCATTTCATAATCGGCCACTTGAAATGTTTCGTTCCATAAAAGCAACCATTCCGTTCCTCCAGCAAAGGCAGGGGACGGAATCAGCGGCTTTTCAGAGCAAAATTATCTATAGTGCAAGGCCCCGCTTCGACCATCGACCTTTTCCACCTGATCAAACAGACAGACATGGCTGCCTGTGATGCTGCGGTTGATGTGCAGCGAACCAAAAAACCATTTCTGGAATTTGACCGAACGGAGCAGACCCTCAAAGTACATCTCGAGCGGGCTGATCTGGTGCTCTTCGTCGATCAGCGTTCTCATGCGCGGCGACGGCTCATGGGTAATGATGTAGTCCACCTGCATCTGACGTTCACGCAGGTTCGCAACCCCCTCTTCCATCTCCTCACGGCTCGGCATTTCCTGCGGCCACCAGCGGCCAACATCCTTGTACATCTGCCGCTCTTTGCTTTCGCCGCCGCCAAAGGTAAAGAACGTTTTGCCCTCCAGCGTAAATACCTGCCCGCGCATCAAGTGGTACAGATTGCCGCTGATCTGCTGCACCTTTCCCCCGTTCCACTCGGTGACCGGGTATTTTTCAAGAAGCTCGTAATTCTCATGCGCGCCGTCCACAAACAGAATGTTATATTTTTTCGACCCCAGCTTTTTCAGGATTTTCTCTTCGGCGGCACCGCCGTTCCATAAAAAGCCGAAATCGCCGCATACAATCAGGCTGTCTCCGCGCCGCAGGCGCCGCACCGCAGGGGACCGGAACCGCTCCAGTTCACCATGGGTATCTCCTGTTAGATAAATCAAGACTGCTCCCGCCTATCTCTTAAAAATTTATGTTTTTTTTGGATCATTCTTTATCTTTTCATATTTAACTGTTATACTTAATTGGAATCAGGTGAAAGGATGATTGTCCCCTGTTTTTGCCGGGAAAATCATCTGCTTTGATCTGTCATTTTGCTTTTCTATCATATCACATTGGAGGCCATTTTTCCATGAAAAAATGCTTAACGCCCGTATTGACTTTTTTGCTGACCATTTGCGTGATATTCTCGTCGGCTCCGGTCTCTGCGGCGGCATACAACATAGATTTTACCCTGAATTCCGAAGCAGCCCTGCTGGTCAATCTCGATACCAGCACCGTTGTGTTCGAGCAGAATGCCGATAAAAAAATGGAGCCCGCCTCCACAACGAAAATCATGACGTTTATTGTGGCATCGGAACAGATAAAAGATTTAAGCGGAACAAAAATTACGGCAAAAAAATCGGTGCTCGACCAGCTTCAGGGTACCGGCAGCTCGCTTTCCGGCGTGCTGGAGGGTGAGGAGCTGACCGCGCTGCAGCTTCTCAACTGTCTGATGGTTCCCTCCGGCAATGACGCCGCCATGGTGCTGGCCGATTACATCGGCGGCGGAGACATCAGTAAGTTTGTGGATCTGATGAATGAAAAGGCGAAGGAGCTGGGCTGCAAAAACACGCACTTCGCAAACCCGCACGGCCTGCACGACGACCAGCACTACACTACGGCGCGCGACCTGTACACCATTACAAAATGCGCCATGACGCTGCCGTACTTTACCGACATCACCTCGCAGACCCGGTATGAACTGCCCGCAACCAACAAATATCCCAAGCCCCGCACCCTGGTAACAACCAACTACCTGACCGACCGTTACATCGGCGGCGATTATTTTTACAAATACGCCAAGGGCATCAAGACCGGCTCGCACGACCAGGCGGGCTACTGCCTGGTTTCTACCGCAATCAGGGATGGATACAGCTACATGGCGATCGCGCTGCACGCGCCGAAAATCGATTCCACCGGAAAGTCCATCACCACCCGCGGCGAAATGATCGATTCCAAGAAGCTGTATGAGTGGGCCTTTGACAGCCTGCAGATCAAAACCGTGGTGGAAAGCGGCGCCAGCGTGGGCGAGGTAAAGCTTGATTACGCCTGGAACAAGGATAAGCTGCTGCTGGTCGCTGAAAAAAGCTACGCTACCATTTTGCCGAAGGGCGTTTCTGCCTCAAGCGTTTTGATTACGCCGAAGCTCCCCGAAAGCGTGGAAGCCCCCGTAAAAAAAGGACAGGTTGTGGGAACGGCGGTGCTCAGTTACGCCAACCAGGAACTGACAACGATCAATCTTGTGGCTTCCGAATCGGTGGAACGCAGCGAGTTGCTGCATTCCGCGGATGTCGTTAAAAAGATCGTGACCTCAGTCTGGTTCCTCGTGATAGCTGGAATCATTGTCGCGCTGGTGATTGTCTATCTCGTTCTGGCGCTGCTGTACAACAAGAAGCGCAAGCGCCTGCGCAAGGTAAAAAAATACCGTGATATGTAAAAAGGAAAAGATTGCCTGCCTGCGTTTTGAGCGAAGCAGGCAATTGTTTTCCGTAAGAATATTAGAGTCCGTCTTTCACCTTAGCCCGTGGCGAGGGTAAAAGCAATACTGACACTATAAAATTGACGCCGGAGCGCACAGCGCGTTCCGGCGTCAATTTTATATAGATCATCACATGCTTATTCCAGCGCAGAGAACAGTTGGCGTACCTCAGCCCGCAGGCCGCGATGCTCCGGCAGCTCCATCGCCGGGTCGTGGGCCAGCAGTTCTTTGGCTTCTCCCTGCGCAAGCTGCAGCAGCGCAAAATCGGCGCTCATATCCGCGATTCTCAGCACCGGCAGACCGTGCTGCCGCGCGCCGAAGAAATCGCCCGGGCCGCGCAGACGAAGGTCCTCATCCGCAATTCGGAAGCCGTCGGTTGTCTCGCACATCACGCGCAGACGCTTCTGCGCCTCTTCATTCTGTGCGTCCGATACCAGAATACAGGTGGATTTTTCCGTGCCGCGCCCAATGCGCCCGCGCAGCTGATGCAGTTGCGAAAGGCCATACCGCTCTGCGTTTTCAATCAGCATCACAACGGCGTTCGGCACGTCTACGCCAACCTCCACCACCGTTGTGGAAACTAGGATATCCGTGCGCCCGGCGGCAAATTCCTCCATGGCACGATCCTTTTCCGCAGGGCGCAGTCTGCCGTGAAGAACGCCGACCGTGTTGGCGAAGAACCACTTCTCCTGCAAATCCCGCGCATACTGCGTGACGGACGCCATATCGCTCTCACTGTCTTCGATCAGCGGGCAGATGATATAACACTGCCGCCCGGCGTCGATCTTTTTGCGGATAAACCCGAACGCGCGGGCGCGTTTTGTGCTGTCGATCACATACGTTTCGGTTTTCTGCCGCCCCGGCGGCAGCTCGTCAAGCACCGAAAGCTCCAAATCGCCGTAGATCATCAGCGCCAGCGTACGCGGGATCGGCGTGGCGGACATGACAAGGATATGCGGATGATCTCCCTTTTGGGTAAGGGCGGCGCGCTGCGCTACCCCGAACCGGTGCTGCTCATCCGTCACAACAAGCCCCAGCTGCCGGAACTCGACCGTTTCGTTCAGGAGGGCGTGCGTTCCTACCAGCAGGTGGATGCTCCCCTCCTTCAGCTGCGAAAGCAACTCACGCCGCTTTGCCACCGGAACAGAACCGGTGAGCAGCGCCACGTTCAAATGAAACGGCTCTAAAAAACGCCGCATGGTTTCATAGTGCTGGCGGGCCAGAATCTCTGTGGGCGCCATGAACGCCGCCTGCATCCCCGAGGCGATCGCGCTGTGGCAAAGCGCAGCGGCCACGGCGGTTTTGCCGCTGCCGACATCGCCCTGCAGCAGCCGGTTCATCGGATAATCTCCCTGCATATTCACAATGCACTCCGCTACAGCCCGCTTCTGCGCGTTCGTGGGCGTAAAAGGCAGCGAGCGGAAAAACTCTGCCGAAGCGTCTACCTCCAGCCGCAGGGAGGTTTGCTGCCGCCCGCGGCTTTTCAGGCGCAGCAAACCGAGCTGCAGCACCAGAAGCTCCTCAAAAATCAGCCTGCGGCGCGCCTGCTCCAGCGATTCGCGGTCCCTCGGAAAATGGATGTTTTCCAGCGCAAAGCGCAGACTGCACAGATGGCAGGCGCGGCGCATCGGCTCGGGCAGCGGGTCCGGCAGGGGATTCGGGAGCATCCCCAGAGCGGCGCGCACCGCGGCGGAAATCTGGCGCGAGGTCAGCCCCGCCGTCTGCCGATAAACGGGACGCAGCGGCAGCAGGCGGTCTGCGGGCATAAAATCGGGCGAGGCCATCTCGCGGCGCAGGAACGACCCGGTCACCTTGCCGCGCAGCAGATACTCCTTGCCCTCGAGCAACAGATTCTTAGTATACGGGTTATTAAAAAAGGTGATCTGCACGTCGTGCCGCCCGTCGGTGGCGCGCAGCTTATACAGCGTCATTCCCGAGCGGATGCGCTGCTCCGATACCGGCGATACCACCGTAACGCGGACAACGCACACCTGCTCTGCCGGAACCTCCGCCAGCGGGACGGGATGGCTCCAATCCTCGTAATCGCGGGGATAGGTGCGCAGAAGAGCGCCGACAGTAGGCGCCCCCAGCTTTGCAAACAGCCGGGAGCGCTTTTCGCCGACGCCCTTTAATTCCTGAATGTTTTTCTGAAACAACGATGCCATGGCAACTCTTCTCCAGACGGAAGTTATTCCACGGAAACGATAAAGTAATACACCGGCTGACCGCCGTCTACCAGCGTGACCTCTACGTCGCCGCTGATCTTGGACTTAATGCGGTTATACGCGTCCTGCGCCTGGCTTTCGGTGATATCCTTGCCGTAGATCAGCGTTACGAACGAGGTGGTGCGGCTGATCATGGAACGGGTCAGCTTCACAACAGTATGCACCGGGTCCTTCTCGATCATATCGAGCTTACCGTTTTTCAGGCCGAGGATGTCGCCCTCTTTGATGCGGTGTCCGCCGAATTCGGAATCGCGGGCGGCAAAGGTGACCTGACCGGTCGCAACAGAGCCGGCAGCCTCCATCATGATGACCGTGCTGCGCTCAACAGATACCTCGGGGTCATATGCCAGCATGGCGGAAAGCCCCTGCGGGATGGTACGGGTGGGCAGAACAACCACCTTGCGGTCTTTGACGAGCGGAATCGTCTGCTCCGCCGCCATAACAATATTCTTATTATTCGGCAGCACCATGACCGTCTTGGCCGGAGTAGCCAGCACGGCAGCCATAATATCCTGTGTGCTGGGGTTCATGGTCTGACCGCCGCTCACCACCTGTGAGCAGCCGAGATCCATAAACAGAGAACGCAGGCCGTCGCCGGCGGCGACCGCAACAAAACCGATCTCTTCCTCGGGCTCCGCGATTTCCGGCGCCGCGGGACGCTCTGCCACAGGAGCCGGAGCCGCCTGATTGTTTTCAGCGGCGACGCGATGCTGCTCCTTCATATTCTCGATCTTCACCGTCAGCAGCTGGCCGTATTCCAGCGCCTTCTGCAAAGCGTTGCCGGGATTTTCGGTATGCACGTGCACCTTAATGATCTCTTCATCATCCACCACCACGACGCAGTCGCCGATTCCCTCAAGGAACGGGCGCAAATCCGTCTGCGGATCGGTTTCGATCTCGGGATCACGGCCCACGATAAATTCTGTGCAATAGGTAAACGTGATCTCCTGGTCAAACTCCGCCGCCACGTTGCGGTGGAATTCCTCTGCCGCGCTCTGAACGCCCGCGGCCCCTGTGCCGGTGCCGGACGCATTCTGTTCGCTGTCCAGAATCACGCCGTCCTGAAAGACGGAAAGCATTCCCTCAAAAATCAGGCACAGCCCCTTTCCTCCGGCATCCACAACGCCGGCCTTCTTCAGCACGGGCAGCAGCTCGGGCGTTGTTTCCAGCGCTTCGTTGGCACCCTTGCAAATCGCAGACCATACGCTCACGGCGTCGTCATCCAGCTCGGCGGCAGCCTGTCCCTTTTCAAATGCCACGCGCGACACCGTCAAAATCGTTCCCTCGGTGGGCTTCATCACCGCCTTGTAGGCGGCATCCACGCCAAGGCCCAGCGCCTTGCACAGATCAGCGCCCGTCGCCTGCTCCAGGCCCTCAAGCCCTTTGGAAAAACCGCGGAACAGCAGCGAAAGGATCACGCCGGAATTTCCGCGCGCGCCCCGCAGCATGGCAGAAGCGACCGTGTGGGCAACAGCGCCGATTCCCGGAGCTCCATCCGACTTTTCCAGCTCTCTGGCCGCCGCTGAAATCGTCATAGACATATTGGTGCCGGTATCCCCATCAGGAACGGGGAAAATATTCAACCCATCTACCAGAGCCTTGTTCCTGACAATATGGTTGGCGCCGGATAAGATGGCGCGCTTTAATTCAGCTCCATTGATCAATGTGTCGCATCTCCTCTTCAATTGAAAATTTGTAAAAAGGGAACTGCCTGAAAAGGCACTGCAGTCCCGTAAATTCAAAATGAATACAAAATGGAAAACTGCGGGGCCGCCTGTGCGGTCCGCAGGGTAGCAGAACACCGGAATCCATAACGAGCCGGTGCTTGGTACATTATAACATATTGTTGGCACGGATTCAATCCATTTATTCCCTGAAGGCGCGGCGGCACTCAAAAAACCGGGCGGCGACGGCATAAAAGAAATGCCACGGGACGACAGAAGCATCCTGTGGCAGATCTAAAACGGAATGTGACCGGGCCGGATAAAACGAAAGCCCGAATCCGCTTCTATGTTTTGATCAACTTTCGGCGCCGCCGAAGGATTTGGCGGCAAAGCCGTTACCGCGGCTCTACGATCAGCTTAATAGCGGTTCGTTCGTCACCATCAATGCTGATGCTGGCAAAGGCGGGGATACATACAATGTCGATCCCGGACGGCGCAAGATAACCACGCGCAATCGCAATTGCCTTGATTGCCTGATTGGAGGCTCCAGCCCCTACCGCCTGTACCTCTACAGCACCGCTTTCACGAATGACACCTGCAATAGCCCCAGCTACGGAATTGGGTGAGGATTTTGATGATACTTTTAATACTTCCATTTTCATAACCTCCCGCCTCTAAGTTACACCTCTATCATAAAACAAAAACTAGTATTTGGCAAGAGATTTTTTGTTAAAATAAATCAGAAAAAATTATAACACTATTCAATATTTGTCGAATATGTCTTGATTTGCACCCTTTCAACAGAAATTGCGTTTCCTTTTCGAACATCTACAGAGAAAATTGCGCCCTCCATTCGACAGGGACCGTCGGCGACATCGAAGCGAACCGGCATGTGCGTGCGCAGCTTTTGGATCACAAGCTCGGGCTTTACGCCAAGCACGGAACGAATCGGGCCTGTCATGCCAAGATCGGAAAGGAACGCGGTTCCCTGCGGCAAAAGCTGCTCATCGGCGGTCTGCACATGCGTATGCGTGCCGAATACCGCGGTCACCCGACCGTCCAGATAATACCCCATCGCGCCCTTTTCCCCGGTGGCCTCCGCATGAAAATCTACCAGGCGGATCGGCGGCAGGTCCGGATCGCTGAGAATCCGGTCCATGGTTGCAAAAGGGCAATCGAGGCTGTCCATGTAGGAGGTGCCCATCAGGTTGATCACCGCTATCTGCACGCGGCCAAGGTCTACCACGCACACACCGTGCCCGGGCACGCCGCTGGGAAAATTCGCGGGGCGCAGCAGGGTTTCGCACTGGTCGTACAGCTCGTAGCTTTCTTTACGGCGAAAGCTGTGATTGCCGGTCGTGATCACATCCACCCCGCTGGAAAACAAAAATTCTGCCGAAGCAGGAGTAATGCCGTTGCCGTCCGCAGAGTTTTCACCGTTGACAATCACCAGATCGATCTGCCTATCCTTTTTCAGGCGGGGCAGCTGTTCGCGCAGAAAACGACAGCCGATGCTGCCCACAACGTCGCCTATTGCCAGAATATTCATTCATTTCACTCTTTCTATCTGTTGAAAAGTATGGCGATTCTGCCGCTTCAAAGCTTCAGGAAGAACCGCCGGTTTGAATGTGTAAAAAGATCTCTTGTATTCTATTTTACACCATCCGCAGAAAATAACACAAGGGGCAGCGAAGAAAATCCCGCTGCATATAATAAAGAGAGGGAACAAAACTGTTCCCTCTCCCTTTTTGCCGCAGGCCGGTTACTTCGCGTACTCGATCGCCCGGCTTTCGCGGATAATATTGACCTTGATCTGCCCGGGGTACTCCAAGTCCTGCTCGATCTTGTCACAGATCTCGCGGGCCAGCAGCACCATGCGGTCATCATTGACCACGTCGGGCTTTACCATAATGCGAATCTCTCGGCCGGCCTGGATTGCATAGCAGCGCTCCACCCCGTTGAAGGAGGAGGCCACGGCTTCCAGTTTTTCCAGCCTCTTGATGTAGTTTTCCAGATTTTCGCGGCGGGCGCCGGGGCGCGCGGCGGAAATCGCATCGGCCGCCTGTACCAGGCAGGCGATAATGGTTTTCGCCTCTACGTCGCCGTGATGGGCCTGAATGGCGTGGACAACTGCTTCGCTTTCTTTATACTTTCTCGCTACATCTACGCCGATATCAACATGCGAGCCCTCGATTTCGTGGTCGAGCGCCTTGCCGATATCGTGCAGCAAACCGGCTCTGCGCGCCAGTGTGGGGTCCAGCCCCAGCTCCGACGCCATGATGCCGCAAAGATACGCCACCTCAAGAGAATGGTTCAGCACGTTCTGACCATAGCTGGTGCGGTAACGCAGCCGTCCCAGCAGCTTAATCAGTTCGGGATGGATTCCGTTCACGCCGGCTTCGATGACGGCGCGTTCGCCCTCCTGCTTGATGGTCGCATCCACCTCTCGGCGGGCTTTTTCAATGGTTTCTTCAATGCGGGCAGGATGAATCCGGCCGTCGGAAATCAAACGCTCCAAAGCGATGCGGGCAACCTCTCGGCGCACCGGCTCAAAGCAGGACAGCGTGATCGCCTCCGGCGTGTCGTCGATAATCAGGTCAACACCGGTCATCGTTTCAATGGCGCGGATATTGCGTCCCTCTCGGCCGATGATGCGGCCCTTCATGTCGTCGTTGGGCAGCGGCACCACAGAAATGGTTGCCTCCGCCACATGGTCGGCGGCACAGCGCTGAATCGCCAGCGAGATGATCTCGCGGGCGTTATTTTCCGCTTCTTCTCTGGCCTGCTGTTCAAACTCCCGTATTTTAACGGCCTTTTCGTGCGTCAACTTGTCCTCAAGGCTTTTCAGCATATATTCCTTGGCCTGCTCTACGGTGAAGCCGGAAATGCGTTCCAGCATATCAAACTGGCTCTTCTTGACAGCCTCCGCTTCGGCAAGCCTTTCATCCGCTTTTTTGTTCTTGGTGTTGATCGCGTTCTCCTTCGACTCAAGCCCCTCTAGCTTTTTGTCTAAGGTTTCTTCCTTCTGCTGAATTCTGCGTTCCTGCCGCTGGACTTCTTTTCTGCGTTCGTTCAGTTCTCTCTCCGATTCCGTTCTTTGCCTGTGAATCTCGTCTTTACCCTCAAGAATCGTTTCCTTTTTCTTCGCTTCAGCCGCTTTGATGGCATCGCTGACGATGCGCTTGGCTTCCTGCTCGGCCGAACCGATCACGGACTCCGCGACTTTCTTTCTATGGCCTATCCCTGCGAAAAAAGCAACTATTCCAAAAATAACAGCGCAACCGAGCGCTATTATCAAACATAACCATAGGGGAACATTCAAATTACGGACACCTCCTTGCTGTGAATTTTTTCATATTTTTTAGTTCAAATTAATTTAGGCTGGGTGCGTCAATCCCATAGATGTGCCGTCAGGCGCATCTTATTTCTAATTGTATTACTTTTACAGCCCCTCTGTCAAGAAATTTGATGCGGGAGCCGGACAAAATCGTGAAATATCACGAAGTCGTTCGCTTGACAAGGCCGCCGCAGGGTGGTAGTATGAAATCAGATATACAGAAAAGCGTTGAAAAGAAGATCCGATTCAGTGCTTTGCAGCAGAGAGCGCCCGTCGTCGGCTGAAAGCGGGTGCGGCAAAGGGAATTTGGATTACCGTCTTGGAGCGTGCGCCGAATAACTGTTTTTCGGTTTAAGGCGTGACGGCAGGCACCGTTATCGGCCGCAAGGAGGGCAAAGCAATTCGTTTTGCCGAACCGGGTGGAACCGCGGGATCACTAGTCTCGCCCCAGGAATTTGGGGCGGGGCTTTTTTTATATCCAAAATGAACCGATTCAGGAGGAAGCACCATGATTAAAATAGTACTGAAAGACGATGTCAGAGAATATGAATCCGGGATTACCGTTGCGGAAGTGGCGAAATCCCTTGGCGCGGGCCTTTACAAGGCTGCCTGTGCCGGGCGTGTAGACGGCAAGGTCGTTGATCTGCGCACTCCGCTCAGCGAGGACTGTTCCGTCGAAATCCTGACCTTTGAGCAGGAGGAGGGCAAGCAGGCCTACTGGCACACCACCTCTCACATTATGGCACAGGCCGTGAAACGCCTGTTCCCCGAAGCGAAATTCGCCATCGGCCCGTCGATCGAGCGCGGCTTTTATTACGACTTTGATCTGCCCCGCACCCTGACCCCCGAGGATCTGCCGAAAATTGAGGCGGAGATGAAGAAGATCATCAAAGAGAACCTGCCGATCGAGCGGTTCCTTCTTTCCCCTGCCGAAGCAAAAAAGCTGATGGAGGAGCAGGAGCAGCCCTACAAGGTGGAGTTGATTGAAGAACACGCAGGCAAGGGCGAGGATATCTCGTTCTACCGTCAGGGTGAATTCGTTGATCTGTGCGCAGGCCCGCACCTGCTTTCCACCGGCGGCATCAAGGCGGTCAAGCTGACTGCCGCAACCTCCGCCTACTGGCGCGGCGATTCCAAAAACAAGGCTCTGCAGCGCGTGTACGGCATTTCGTTCCCCAAGGCATCGGAGCTGGAGGAATACCTGGCGAAGGTGGAGGAAGCGAGAAAGCGCGATCATAATGTGCTGGGCCGCCAGCTCGAATACTTCACCACCGTCGATTATATCGGCCAGGGCCTGCCGATCATGCTGCCGAAGGGCGCGCGTGTTCTGCAAACTCTCCAGCGTTTTGTAGAGGATACCGAGAAAAAGCGCGGTTATCTGCTGACCAAAACTCCGCTGATGGCAAAGAGCGATCTGTATAAGATCTCCGGCCACTGGGATCACTACCGCGAAGGCATGTTCGTGATGGGTGACGAATCGAAGGACAAGGAAGTATTTGCCCTGCGCCCGATGACCTGCCCGTTCCAGTATCAGGTCTTTCTGAACCGCCAGCGCTCTTACCGCGACCTGCCGATGCGTCTGGGTGAAACCTCTACCCTGTTCCGCAACGAGGATTCCGGCGAGATGCACGGCCTGATCCGCGTACGCCAGTTCACCATTTCCGAAGGCCACCTGATCTGCACCCCCGAACAGCTGGAGGACGAATTCAGAGGCTGCGTGGAGCTGGCCAACTTCATGCTGAAAACACTCGGTCTGGATGAAGACGTCAGCTACCGCTTCTCACAGTGGGACCCGAATGACCGCGTGAAATATATCGGCACTCCCGAACAGTGGGACGAAGCGCAGGGCGTGATGGAGCGCATTCTGAACCATCTGGGCCTGAACTATTCCATCGGTGTCGGCGAAGCCGCGTTCTACGGCCCGAAGCTCGACATTCAGATCCGCAACGTACACGGCAAGGAAGACACTCTCATCACCATCCAGATCGACCAGATGCTGGCCGAGAAATTCGGCATGGAATTTGTGGATAAGGACGGCGTGAAGAAGAACCCCTATATCATCCACCGCACTTCTCTCGGCTGCTACGAGCGCACCTTGGCCCTGCTGATTGAAAAATACGCCGGTGCCCTGCCCATGTGGCTGATGCCCGAGCAGGTTCGTGTGCTGCCAATCAGTGAGCGCCTGCACGATCAGGCCGATGAGATCAAGAGCCAGCTCGAAGAAGCCGGACTTGAAGTCACCTGCGACCACCGCAGCGAGAAGATCGGCTATAAGATCCGTGAGGCGCAACTCGAAAAGATCCCCTATATGCTCGTCATTGGGGACAAGGAAGTGGAAAACGGCGTTGTGGCTGTGCGCAGCCGCCGCGATGGTGACATCGGCACCATGCCTTTGTCGGATTTCATCGCAAAAGCCGTGGAAGAAGTTCGTACCAAGGCGAAATAATCAGTTTATTGGCAAAATTTTCCTTTTATTCCCTCAGCATTTCAGTGAAGCCCGGCAGGATTCCCGCCGGGCTTCACTTTTTTATTTAGCGTTTTCGCAATTATGTAAACCAATAAATAATGCAGCTTTCCACCTGCCGTGTGAATAACTGATGGGGAAAACAGAGCAAAAGACCCTGATTTCCCATGTTGTCCATGCTTGTTTGTGGAAAACTCTGTGGAAAGTGTGGAATAAAAAGGAAATCGTTCGTTTTCTTAAAAATATTATGTTAAGTAAAGCAAAAAGGAGTGAATATTTTCAAAAAATACCTTGAAATCAAAATGGGAATATGATAGAATTCAAGAGTTCTAGGACAAATTGAATCGTCTATTTGCGGATGTAGTTTAGTGGCAGAACTTCAGCTTCCCAAGCTGACCGTGTGGGTTCGATTCCCATCATCCGCTCCAAAAAGACATAACTTCCGTCAAGGGAAGGTATGTCTTTCTTTATGTAGAGACATATGATATTCTGGACTCAGAAGATTGCATCCTGTAGATAGAGGCGATTGTGATTTATTTGAGAGGTACGAATATGCTACAAGTTAAATTCTATGAAAATGTAGAAGACAGGCTACTGAAATTTGCGGTCATCGTTTCAAAGTATAATGGACAATGGGTGTTTTGTAAGCATAAAGATCGTGATACCTATGAATGCCCCGGTGGACATCGCGAACCAAATGAAAATATAGATAATACAGCAAAAAGAGAATTATGGGAAGAAACAGGAGCCGCTGATTTTGATTTGCGGCAAATCAGCGTTTATTCCGTATGTGATGATGAAAATGAAACGTACGGAATGCTGTATTACGCTGACATATATAAATTGGGGACTTTACCAGCTCTGGAAATTGAAAAAGTGGTATTGTTAAACGAATTACCCTGCGAATGGACATATCCTCTTATTCAGCCAAAACTAATTGAACAAATTGAAAGAACCATCTTGACGGAACGAACGTGACACAAGATAAAATTGTAATTTGTAGAATAGATATTAAAGAATTTCTGCATAGCCGAAAATCTTTTTACACTATTGCTCCAATGAAAAAACCGCATCAGACCGCCGTTTGCCGGTAGTTTGATACGGTTTTATTTATACTCATTTTATAGTAAGACATATTTAAAAATAATAAAAAAGATACAAGTCAAAATGCAAGTCAAAAATCTACGTCTTTATCCATAACCGGAAGATAAGGTCTCTTTATGCCGGACGCTTTACCAATAATCAATTATTTGCGCCTCGCCTAAATAAATTTAAAAATTTGAATTACGCTCAAACAAAAAAATCGTAACTCAATTTATTTAAACTATGGAGGATCGTTACATCAATTCAGTTAACCAAGCGAGCATAAATTATCAAATTAGTTGGCACGGGTCTTTGTCAACAACCAAACCAGGTGCACAATGATTCCCACGCCTGTAAATTAAAAGTCCTCACTGTCCCTCGGGGCTGGCCTTTTTATATGCCGGGAAATTGAGCCCAGAAAAAGCAGCAAAAGAGAACAAGAGGAGAAATCCACACCGGATACTATGGCTTTGCCGCACATACTCCGTTGTGCTACTCTCCCTCTTCCCTATATTCGTTGTGTATCTGCAAATCAACCGTCAATGTTCTTTCCTGTTTTACCCTTTTCAACAGCAGCTCGTGCATCACAAACATCAGAGCCAATATCACAAGCAGATACAGTGGCAGCAACGCCACACTGATATTATTTGCGATCAGCCCAAACAGCGGCGGCATGAAACAAGTTCCTACATAAGCACTGGCCATTTGTGCGCCAATAATGGCCTGTGACCTATCCACACCAAAGTTTGCAGGTGTGGCATGAATGATGCAGGGATAAATCGGCGCACAGCCAAGACCGATCAAAATCAGCCCGACCAGTGTGCCATTTTCGTTGAATGGCAGCAGTAAAGCAGTGATCCCAATTAAAATAATCCACTCACCCAAACGCACCATGCTCACATCATGAAGCTTCATCGTGAGAAAGCCGGAAAATCCCCGGCCAATGATAATTCCGATAAAGAACAGGCCGGCAAAACCTGCTGCTGTTTCTGCCGAAACCCCTTTGTAAAGCACCAGATAGCTGCTTGCCCATAAACCGACTGTCTGCTCTATGGCACAGTAACAAAAGAATGTGAACATCACTTCCCTTGCACCGGGAATCCTCACAATCTGCTGCAAAGAGAGGGCCTTTTCCGTACCCTGACCGCTTTTATTTTCTTCCGCTGCAGCCCTGCCTTTCCAAAGGGGCAGACTAAACAGCAAAACAGCAGTGAGTACAATTTGCAGAACTGCAATATATCGATACCCCATACTCCAACTTTGTCCGCCAGTCAAGGCATAACCCATAATGTATGGGCCTAAAGATGCACCAATACCCCACATACAATGAAGCCAGCTCATATGACGGCTTGCGTAGTGCAAAGCTACATAATTGTTCAGTGCTGCATCGACACTTCCGGCCCCCAGACCATATGGAATCGCCCATAAACACAAACTCCAAAAAGAATGACTGATAGAAAAACCAAACAATGCAGTTGCAGTCATTGCTACACTGATTGCAGCAATCTTTCCTGTTCCAAGTTTCCGAGTAAGCCTGTCGCTTTGCAAACTGGAAATAATTGTTCCAACCGCAATGATCATCGAAATGATGCCTGCATAAGAAACAGGGACGCCGAATCCGCCATACATTGACGGCCATGCTGAACCAAGCAAAGAATCAGGCAATCCCAGACTGATAAAGGCCAAATAGATAACGAACAGCAATAGATGAACCATATTGTATTCCTCCGCATTTTACGATATGATTATATCATCATTATCGATGGAGATGTATCAATATATCTCCTATTTTATATGAGAATACCTTCAATTTGGAGGGATATATGGTCTTATTAAAATGCAACCTGAAAACAAATAAGCAGGGCAGAGAGATAAATGACCACGGCTCTGCACTTTTTCCGATTGCTTGTTATGATGAAGATCTTTCCTCTGATCCAGTTCCCTGGCATTGGCACGACGAATTGGAAGCAATCGTCATAACGGAAGGCTGTGCCATTATTTCTGCGGGTTCCGAACAATTCACTGTAAAACAGGGAGAGGGTTTTTTCATCAATGCGGGGATCCTCCACGCCGTGTATATGCAGAAATCAGTTGGGTGCCGTCTTCATTCCATTGTATTTCACCCCCGTTTGGTAGGGGGAAGTATCGACAGCATCTTTTGGCAGAACTACATTCAGCCTTTGCTGCAAAACGCAGCGCTGAAATGCAGCCATTTCGACCACTCTGCTCTCTGGCATCAGGAAATCATCTGCGCCATTGAAACAGCATGGGAAAGTACCTTAACGGAGAACGCAGGATATGAATTACAAGTGCGAAACGCTTTGTCGCAATTGGTCTTTCTGCTCAACAGCAACTGTCCTTCTGTTCAAAGCCGCCCCTCCGACAAAGAGTTTCGGGATGCAGACAGAATGAAAACCATGCTTCAATACATACAAGAGCATTATTCGGAGGAATTGAATACATCGCGAATAGCAAAAAGCATCATGGTAAGCGAGAGCGAGTGCTTGCGCTGTTTCCATCATATGATTGGAATTCCGCCGATTCAGTATGTAAAACAGCTGCGCATTCAAAAAGCTGCTGACCTGTTATTAACCACAAATAAAAAAGTGGGAGCGATCGGTACAGAATGCGGTTTTCAGGATACCAGTTATTTTACAAAAACATTTCGTGAGATGACGGGTTACACCCCTGGCAAATATCGGAAACAAAAGATGCAGACCTAAAAACAGGATGCAGGATATGGCGATATTTTACCGTATCTCGCTCTGTGTCTCTTCCCTATAAATCGATTCTTACCTAAAAAACAGCCAACTGAATCGAAAGCAACCAGGCAGGAATTCCGTCTGCCACTTGTAAGAAGATTGCGGGCAGTATTGTAAAAGGCAGCAAGCGTGTGAAAATGATATAAAAAAAGCCCCGCACCGAAAACGATTCGGGGCGGGGATGTATCTTGTTAACTTTCTTCCTGCTGTTATTTCATAGACGGATATTCCACGGGATTTTCCTCAAAGAGAAGCTCTTTTCTCTTTTTGCTGCGCACGCGCCACAATTGAGCCAAAGACCAGAGCATCCACAGATGGAATGCGATATCGACCATATAATACGAAAAATCGTCCAACGCTAAAAAAAGAACCACCAATGTATCCATCGCCACCAGAATCAGAGAGACAATGACAGGCCAAAGGCTGTTGTTTTTTCGGGCTCTCCAATACAGCAACAAATACACAGAAGCAAGAGCCACAGAAACCAACACGCCGACAGCCATCGGAAAGGCAAACGGAACCTCTGCAATGGAAACCAGTTCGAGCACGATCTCCGGAACGATTGCGCTGAACGGGAACGTGACGGAAGCATCTATCAAAAAAAGAACCATATTGACATATGTAAGTACAGTGAAGGTTAGAAGTGAACCCATAGCGGATCGATCCTTTGCTGTCAGCGGGTCCCGTGCCTCTACGGATTGCCGCAGCGTGTCCCGTATCTCCTCCTCAAGCGAAGTGCCGGCCGCTAGGTACCGGCCGTCCTGGATCATATCCACCGGATGGTTTTTCAGATCGCATTTTAAAAACAGCTCGCTGTTTTCGATTTCTATGGGATAAAACATTCCAACCTTTTTTACCAAAACAGCCGTACCGCGCACCGGCTGATCGTCAATCCTAAATTTTCCTTTCCCCAAAAGAGTGCCGCCTTCAAAAATAATTTCATGTGTCCTGCCATTTACCAGGACATTCCACTGTTCCATCCCTTTTCCTCCATTTTTTGACTTCAGTAAAATGATATCAAAATGGGGGAAGGAGAACAAAGGGAATTACTGGCAGTACTCAGCCTTGGCCGGAAGATAAGGCTGCCGCTTTTTCGCGCTGCTGCATCTCCAGCTCCTCAATTTTTTGGTAGATCAACACCTGATTCTTGATGATCGTATTTAACTGAACATCGATCAATTCAAGCTCCTGCAGCAATTTGTCATCCATAACAATGACTCCTTTAAATCACATATCAGACTGCTCGTGACCCCATGAAAACAGCAGGGTCTTGATAATTTATTGTTCCTATGCCATTTACTGCTTCTTCCATTAATATGTGCTAAATTTGAAATAAATATTGGACAAACAGAAAAATATCCATCGTCTACCAGGTGCCACTTTTTTCAGTGCCGTTATCCTCCTCCTCGCCGATTCGTGCAGGAAAAGAGAGGACGGCACATCGAATTCTCATTATACTTTATGACAAGGAGAGAGAATGACATGGAATGGATCAACCGGTTAAACAAGACCATCCGTTATATGGAAAAGCATTTGACAGAGGAAATCGATTATGAGCAGCTCGCCCAAATCGCCTGCTGCTCACCGTATCACTTTCAGAGGATGTTTGCCTACATGGCGGAGGTTCCGCTGTCCGAATACATCCGCAGAAGACGAATGTCGCTGGCAGCGGTCGATCTGCAGGACAAGGAAGCAAAAATCATAGACATCGCGATGAAATACGGCTATACTTCCCCCACTGCGTTTAACCGGGCTTTTCAGAGCGTTCATGGAATCGCCCCTTCCCTGATCCGGGAGCGGGGCGCAGAGATCAAGTCATTCCCTCCGATCAGCTTTACCATCACGATCAAAGGAGTGGAAGAAATGAACTACCGAATTGAACAGAAAGAGGCGTTCCGCATTGTAGGGGTCTCACAGCCGCTGTACAGTGAAATTGAGAAAAACTTTGAGATCGTACCGCAGATGTGGCAAAAGGCCGCCACAGACGGCACAGTACAGCACCTGGCATCTATGATGGACAGCGAGCCGAAAGGAATCCTGGGGATCAGCGTATGCGGCTGCACAGACGAGTGGAGATATTGGATTGCGGCCGCAAGCACGCAGGCAACCGGCGACACGCTGGAGGAATACACCGTACCATCGTTTACCTGGGCGATCTTTTCCGGCGCAGGCCAATGCCCGCAGGCGATTCAGGAGCTTGAACAGAGAATTATGACGGAGTGGCTCCCCACCTCGGGATACGAGTATGACAACGGGCCGGACATTGAAGTATATTTCAGCCCCGATCCGCAGAACGCTCAGTATGAGGTATGGATTCCCGTTGTGAAAAAATAAAGAACAGCGCCGCGGCCGTGCCGCAACAAAACAGAGAGGCCAACCCAAATGGGTTTGGCCTCTCTGTTTTCATTGTGCAGAAAGCAGTTCTTCTGCACTTTCTCATTATAGTTTATACTTTCGAACGGCCCGCTTGATACCATCCCGTTCAAATCCGTCTTCTTCAACGGAGATGCAATGAAAATGGAAGTGCCGCAATATTTTTTCGCTGGCAATATTACCCGCAACAACATCCGCGTAAAAAACGGCGGAGGAGGATTTTTCCTTCATTTTCATCAGCAGCTGCTCCACCGCGCGAGTCGCAAACCCTTTTCCCCAGAAAATCTTTTTCAGCTGATAAAAAACTCCATACCGTTCTCCCGGCCCATCCATGCGGATACAGCCAACAACGCCCATTGCCTCGCCTTCCATCCGAATCACAAACACGTCAAAAGCAGACAGGGAATCAATTCTGCTGCGTATCTGCTCCAATGAGCAGGGGGCCGGAATCGCAGTGTAACGGATGACATCGCTGTCTCCCCACAGGGCCAGCAACTCTTCCGCATGGTTTACAGAAAGGGGCTCCCATTTCAAATCGTTCATAAAACCAGCCCCCTTTCACCAGACTCTTGAATGAAATCAAGCCTATTTCTTTGAAGTCGGCTCAAAGGCAGCAAGAGGGCTACCATCCAGAATCGTCTGCACCTCTTCGTAGCCCTCTGGGAACGCATAGTTATACCGGGCGGGCAGCGCAAAGACATATTTGGAATTCTGGCCCAGCTCGCTGGGATTGACCGGCGCCGCTCCGATGGAGAATTCTCCGTTCTGCAGCTGGTTCCACTGATCCACCGTCAAAATCATGATCGGGATATCCTGACGCGGAACCTGGCTGGTCCACCGCGGATCACGGATGGTAATCTGCGGGCCCTTGAACACCCGCGCCTTGCTGGCGGTATTTTTGATGTCGGTCCCCTCCCACTCTTCGTTCAGGATGGTGTATCCCTCAAAATCCTGCGGCAGAGCAAAGGTAAAGCCATATTCCTTGTTGGTGTAAGTCAGCGCGTTCATCACTGCGGAAGATGAGCTCCCGGAATCCGCAGAGGCAGAGGACTCCAAAGCGGAGGAAATTCCCGCAGTGCTGTTCTGCTGAGAGCTGACCGGTTCGCTCCCCGCCTGAGATGCTGCCGGGGCCAGGGGAAAACGCCCCTGTGTCACCCAAAAGTATGCGATCGTCCCCACAACCAGAGCCAGCACAACGCAGATCAAGATCCAAAGCCTGCTTACTCTTATTGATTTTTTCATATACCTAGCCGACATGGCTTCACTCCCTTTGTAATCATGATTTTTGATGCTTTATTCCCCACACTCCGGCTGTTTTGAAACAGAGATCGCTCTGAAAACACTGCCAAAGTTTCTCCCCTAACCCTAGCAGGCCATCCCGTTATTGTCAACCATTTTGTAAAATTTTTTCGAGAAAAGGAAAGCTGAATCTCCATTGAACATAAGAAAAAAGGATGCCGCGGAAAATCCACAGCATCCTTTTGATTGTGAAAAAACTTATTTCACTTCGACTTCTGCGCCAGCCTCGGTCAGCTTTGCTTTGATAGCCTCAGCGTCGTCCTTGGAAGCACCCTCTTTTACGTTCTTGGGAGCGCCGTCAACGAGCTCTTTCGCTTCCTTCAGGCCCAGGCCGGTGATCTCGCGAACAACCTTGATAACCTGGATCTTGTTGGCGCCGGCAGCCTTCAGCACAACGTCAAACTCGGTCTTCTCTTCAGCAGCGGGAGCAGCGGCAGCAGCCGGAGCAGCAGCAACAGCAACCGGAGCAGCAGCGGAAACGCCGAACTCCTCTTCCAGAGCCTTAACGAGCTCGGACAGCTCGAGAACGGTCAGAGCCTTAACATCTTCAATCAACTTAACAACTTTATCAGACATGATGAAACCTCCAAATCAAAATTTAAATAATTTTTAGAAATCAGGCATTCGCAGCCTGCTTCTCGGCGATCGCGTTGAGCGCGACGACGAGGCCTTTCATGGTTCCGTTCAGCACAGTGACGAAACCGGTGATGGGGGCATTCAGGCCGCCCAGAGCCTTCGCAACCAGAACCTCTTTCGAGGGCAGCTCCGCCAGCTCTTTGACCGCAGCAGCATCAACGGCGCCGCCGTCAACAAAACCCGCTTTGATCTCAAAAGTCTTGCTCTTATCTGCAAACGCAGACAGAATCTTTGCACCGGATACATAGTTATCATTGCTGTAAGCAATTGCGGTTGTGCCTTCCAGTACCTGATCCAGACCCTCGATCCCTGCGTCTTTCAGCGCACGGGACAACAGGGTGTTCTTTACCACGCGGTAGGTATCGCCAGCCTCACGCAGATCTTTTCTGAGCTTGGTGTCCTCCGCCACTGTGATGCCCTTATAGCTGACGATCACACCGACGCAAGCGGACTTGAGGCTTTCTTTCAGTTCCGCAACATACTGCTGCTTTTCCGCTAAAATCTTCTCACTTGGCAAATGTATTCACCTCCATCGATCCAAAGGAATCGTGCGTATTCCAATAAAAAAGCCTTTCCTGCAGGCGCAGGAAAGGCGTCACTTGACTAATCACTAGACAAATAAAGTGAACGGCTCTTTCCTCGGCAGGCCGAAACCGAAAGAACGGTTCCATTAAGCATACGCACCTGCTGTCTTTGGATAAAGAACAGCTTTACATACTATATCATTTTTAGGAAAGCTTGTCAAGAAAAAACCGTTCAGGCAAGTACGGCAGAAAATTACATTCCGCCAACCTTGCTGGGGTTGATTCTGACGCCGGGGCCCATGGTGGAAGCCACAACGCAGGATTTTACATACTGACCCTTGGAAGCGGCGGGCTTAGCCTTTACAATGGCGCCGAGCAGAGCGGAGAAGTTCTCCTGCAGTTTTTCGGTACCGAAAGAAACCTTGCCGATGGGGCAGTGAATGATGTTGGTTTTATCAAGACGGTACTCGATCTTACCGGCCTTGGCCTCTTTTACCGCTTTCGCGATATCGGGGGTTACGGTACCGGCCTTCGGGTTCGGCATCAGGCCGCGCGGGCCCAGAACCTTACCAAGACGGCCAACCAGACCCATCATGTCGGGTGTGGTGATCAGTACGTCAAAATCCATCCAGTTTTCAGCCTGGATCTTCTGAACCATGTCTTCCGCGCCGACAAACTCAGCACCGGCTTCCTCAGCCAACTTCTGGTTGTCACCCTTGCAGATCGCCAGAACGCGAACCTGCTTGCCGGTGCCGTTCGGCAGAACGATCGCACCGCGAACCTGCTGGTCCGCATGGCGGCCGTCTACGCCCAGCTTTACATGGACTTCAACTGTTTCGTCAAACTTTGCGGTGCCGGTCTTTACGCACAGCTCCAGAGCTTCCTGGGGATCATACAGCTTTGCGCGGTCGACCAGTTTGGCACCGTCTACATATTTCTTACCGTGTTTCATTGGTTTTCCTCCCTATTGAGTGGTAAAATCGGATTATTCCTCCCACCCGGGTGATCAATCTACGACTTCAATGCCCATGCTGCGAGCGGTTCCCGCTACCATGCTCATGGCAGACTCTACGCTGGAAGCATTCAGATCGGGCATCTTCTGTTCCGCAATCTTCTTGACCTGCTCACGGGTAATCTTTGCAACTTTCGTTTTGTTCGGAACACCCGAACCACTCTCGATCCCGCAAGCCTTCTTGATGAGAATCGCGGCGGGTGGAGTTTTGGTAATGAACGAGAAAGAACGGTCTGCGTAAACCGTAATCACCACGGGGATGATCAGACCAACGTCGTTCTTTGTGCGCTCATTGAATTCCTTTGTAAATGCCATGATGTTGACACCATGCTGACCAAGAGCCGGACCTACCGGGGGAGCCGGGGTTGCCTTGCCAGCGGGTATCTGGAGCTTAATAAAGCCCGTTACCTTTTGAGCCATTTTGTTGCACCTCCAAAATTCGTGGTAGATGGCGGAACAGCAGCGATTGCGCCGTCCCTCCCACAGGGGCAAGCCCCTCATAATGAGCGGAAGTTCCGCTTATTATACCAATTGTTTACTCAGACACCAGCTCCGCCTGATCAAGCTCAAGCTCTACCGGGGTCTCACGTCCGAACATCGATACCGTGACACGAACACGGTTTTTGTCCAGATCCACTTCTTCGACTGTACCGACAAATCCTTCCAGCGGGCCGTCCACAATATGGACAGAGTCGCCCACCTGGTACGATACCTCTACGGTTTTCTTCTCCACGCCCATGCGAGCCACTTCCTCATCGGTAAGCGGGATCGGCTTAGACGTAGGGCCTACAAAACCGGTACAACCGCGGATATTGCGAACCACATACCAGGATTCATCGGTCAGGGCCATCTTCACCAAAACATAGCTGGGGTAAATCTTGCGCTCCACTTCACGTTTTTTCCCGTCCTTGATTTCTGTAATCATCTCGGTCGGAACGCGGATTTCCTGAATCAAATCCTGAAGCTGACGATTCTCCACCGTTTTTTCCAGGTTGGATGCCACTTTGTTCTCATACCCGGAATAGGTATGAATCACGTACCACCTGACGTCTTCCGGCATAGTTATTTCCTCCGCATACTCACTTCGCAATATTCATAAACAGTCCCAGCAGATTCATAAAAACGGTATCCAGGCCGAAAATGAACAGGCCGATAATCAGAATCATTGCCAGAACCACGCCGGTATTTTTAAACACCGACTTCGGGGTAGGCCAGACAATCTTCTTGAGTTCGCTTTTGCAGTCGCGGAAAAACTTTGCCGCGCCCTGGCCAAATCTGACGAGAGCGTTCGGTTTCTTCTCAGCCATCTGTTTTCTCCCTCCGACTTACTTCGTTTCCTTATGAACAGTATGCTTCTTGCAGAATCTGCAGTACTTATTCATCTCAAGCCTGTCCGGGTCGTTCTTCTTGTTCTTCATTGTGTCATAGTTACGCTGTTTGCACTCTGTGCAGGCTAATGTGACTTTTACTCTCATGACGGCACCTCCCGTTTCACGGAAAATTATTGGATCCGTAAAGGACCACGGCCTCCCTCTAAAAGGGCGCAAAAAAATAACCCCTTATTGAGGTATTATATATTGTAACATAGATTCATCCGGCGGTCAACTGTTTTTTTCACATACTGAAAAGCGGAGCGCGCCTGCCCGACCGCTCGGCCGGCGGCAGGGCACACCCGGTTTTGATGCTTATACATGATCATCCAGTGTCTGGAGCATTTCGCCGCTGTACTTCGGCTTCTTTTTCTTCTTTTCGGGCCGGACTTTCTTGCCTTTCAGCGCTTTGGCCTTGGCGTACACCTTGGAAAGATCCTCGCTGAAGTTTTTGCTCAGGTTCTCAAGCGCCTGCTGGTCGTTGATCCCGTTGAGCAAAACAATGGTAATGATCGAACGAACGTCCATATCGCCGTTCTTGTACATATCATTGAGAACATTGCACAGCTTTTTAAAAGGCTCGCTGTCCGGATGGGCTTTGGCGAGCTGCTCTACGCGGCCTACCACATGCTCGCGCGTAAAAGTAACGCTGCGCACGGCTTCGTAGGTTCCCTTCTCCTGCGCGAGCTCGGCGCGCAGCTCCGGGAAAATACCGGCCAGACGGTTGAAGAGGAACTGAGGATCAATCGCCGCGTCCTCGTCCTTTTTCTTTTTCTTTTTCTGCTGGCGTACCAGCGCCTTGCGGTCGCTGCCGCCCAGTGTTTCCGCAAAATCCTCCGCAATGCTCGACGCATAGGCCGCACTGTCGGATTCGGGGTCAAACGCCCATGTGGAAAGCTTCTTCCACTGGTTGTCCGGATTGCCGTCGGCTACCCCACAGGTGCGCAGATGAAACAGCCCTGCTTTGCGCTCATACAGTACACTGTATGCTGCATCCTCACCAAGATATATCGCAGCTTGTCCCTGTTCCTCCCGCACGTCCCCCTTTCTTTCGAATCCTTGCTCCAAAAGAACGGAACGCACCTTTTCGGCAATCAGGTCAAATGCTTTTTGTTCCAACTATCATCACTCCTGCTTATGATTCGCCCGGGCGCAGCCCGTGGATGGTTCTGCTTTGAAAATACATAGTTTAGTATACACTACTTTTCACAGATTGTCACTAGGGCATGTCTGTAAATTTCAGCGGGGATGCCAAACACCGTTTTATCCGAGCGGATAGACGGAGCAGACCATACGTGATATGATAAATGATAATAAAACAGAAAATACCGCAGCACCAAAAACAGCCCGGGAGCCGCGCTGTAAAATGTGCGGTTCTGAAGGCCCGTGTTAGTTCCACATAACAAGCATCTGCAGAAAGTGAGGAAACTACATGAAAGAGCATATTTATTATCATTGGAAAAAAATATTGGGTGATGCTCTGATCGCCCTGCTGCTACTGCTGGCCACTAAAATACCGGATTTGGTGTTTGACCGGATGTTTTCTTACCCCAGCAGCGATATGGCCGTGATTTTTGCGGCCCAATATTTTTTAATCTGCCTCAGCTGGTTTGCTTTGCTCGCCTTTACCGCGTCGCGCATCCCCAAAATTCTGAGCGGCGAATACCGGGAATAATCCGCTCCCGAATCCCGCGAATTTCGCATTGCGCCCGCACCCCACTTGTGCTATGATATATATTTGAAATATTGTATCTTACCGCAGTGCATGAACCGCGCTTCCGCCGGCGTATCATAATACCATACGCACCTATTCGGAGCGCCACGCGATTTTGCAAGGATACGGAGGGAATATCATGTCAAAAACAACTGTCGCCGTTCTGTTTGGCGGCTGCTCTACCGAGCATGAGGTCTCGCGTGTTTCGGCGGCCTCTGTGATTCAAAATATCCCGCAGGACAAATATGACGTCGTTCCAGTCGGAATTACCAGGGAAGGCCGATGGCTGCTGTTTTCCGGCGAGACTGCCGAGCTGCCCGACGGAAGCTGGGAACAAAATCCCGCAAACCGCCCCGCTTTCATTTCGCCCGACCGCACGGTTCACGGCATTCTGGCCCAGACCGAAACCGGCCTTGAAACCATCCCCGTGGATGTGGTGTTCCCGGTGCTGCACGGCAAAAACGGCGAGGACGGCACGCTGCAGGGTCTGCTGCAGATGGCGGGTATTCCGTTTGTTGGCTGCTCGTCGCTCGTTTCCGCGGTGTGCATGGATAAGGCGATCACCAACAGCCTGCTTGAAACCGCCGGAATCCCCCAGGCGCATTACCTGTGGTTCTTTACCGATAACTACCTCACCGGCGCGGAGAAGATCCGGGGGAAGATCGAAGCGCGTCTTGGTTACCCCGTATTCGTAAAGCCCGCGAACTCCGGTTCTTCCGTTGGTGTCAGCAAGGTCACCCGCCCCGAAGATCTGGACGCCGCCATTCAGCGCGCGGCCCGCGAGGACATCAAGGTCGTCGTGGAGGAGGCCATCGTCGGGCAGGAGGTGGAGTGCGCCGTTCTGGGCCTTTCGCGGCCCGAAGCCTCGATCGTGGGTGAAATCGCCTCCGGCGCGGAATTCTATGATTATGACGACAAATATAAAAACGGTGCGGCAAAGCTGTTCATCCCAGCCCACATTCCGGAGGAAACCGCCGAAGAGGTGCGGGAAAACGCGCTGCGGGCTTACCGCATGCTCGGCTGCAGCGGTCTTGCGCGCGTAGACTTTTTCGTTCGCAAGAGTGACGGCGCCGTTCTGCTCAACGAGCTGAACACCCTGCCGGGCTTCACCAGCATCAGCATGTACCCGAAGCTCTGGGAGGCCTCCGGCCTTTCTTACCCCGAGCTGCTGGACCGCCTGATTCAGCTGGCGTTTGAGAAAGTGTATTTCTAACCGCGGTACTTCCGGTTTGCCGGAGGATACCGGAAGGAGAGGACGTTCCATGAGGGAAAATTATTGGATTAATATCGTCGGCCGGCAGAAGATTGACGATGACGTGGGTGAAGTAACGCTCACAACGCTCGGCTCTTACGTGACCAAGGGCGATACCCGCTTTATCGTCTATAAGGAATACGACCCGGACCGCAACAATGCGGCCACCACCTCTGTGCTGAAGGTAGACGGCGGCAATACCGTTACCCTGATGCGCGGCGGCGGAAACACCCGGCTGATCCTCGAAAAGGGGAAGCGCCACCAGTGTCAGTACGATACCGGCTTTGGCGCGCTGCTGGTCGGTGTGTTCACCAGCGAAGTGGATTCCCGCCTTCATGACAAGGGCGGCGAGCTGGCCGTGAATTATACGCTGGACATCAATGCGGATTTGTCCAGCATCAATGAAATCCTGATAACCATCAAGGAGGCAGAACAGAAAGATGTCGAAACTAGTACAGCAAGCCACTGATGAGCTAAGAGAAGCCATTCTGAACGCCGTGGGGCGCGCGGTTGCCGCAGAAGAACTGCCCGCAGAACCGATGCCCGCCTTTACGCTCGAAATCCCGGCCGACCGCGCCCACGGGGACTGGTCCGCCAACACCGCGCTGGTTTCAGCCCGCGCGTTCCGTCTGCCCCCGCGCAAAATTGCCGAGCTGATCACAAAGCACCTGGTGCTTGACGGCACCTATTTCGACCGCTTTGAAATCGCTGGCCCGGGCTTTCTGAATTTCTTCTTCTCTTCCCGCTTTTATGTGGATGTGCTGAAGGACGTTACCGCGCTGGGCAGCGACTACGGCCGCAGCGATTACGGCAAGTGCAAGCGTGTGATGGTGGAATTTGTTTCCGCCAACCCCACCGGCCCCATGCACATGGGCAATGCCCGCGGCGGCGCGCTCGGCGACTGCCTTGCCGCTGTTCTGGACATGGCGGGCTTTGAGGTATGGCGCGAGTTCTACGTCAACGACGCCGGCAATCAGATTGAAAAATTCGGTTCCTCTCTTTCCGCACGGTACCAGCAGCTCTTTTTGGGCGAGGATGCCGTGGAATTCCCCGAAGACGGCTATCAGGGCGAGGATATTAAGGATAACGCGAAGTTATACGCAGATGCGTTCGGCGACAAGCTGATGCAGTGCGATGAAGAAACCCGCCGCAGCGAGCTGGTGGAATATGTACTGCCCCGCAACATCCAGAAGATGCAGGATGACCTGAAAAAATACCGCATCGAATATGACCAGTGGTTTTTGGAGAGCACGCTGCACAACAATGGCGAGCTGAAGGAAGCGCTTGATCTGCTGACCCAGCGCGGCTTCACGTATGAAAAGGACGGCGCGCTGTGGTACCGCGCCACCGATTTCGGCGCGGAGAAGGATGAGGTGCTCGTCCGTCAGAACGGCAACCCCACCTATTTTGCGGCGGACATCGCGTACCACCGCAACAAGATTGAAAAGCGCGGCTATGACCTGTGCATCGACGTATGGGGCGCCGACCACCACGGTCATGTGGCCCGTTTGAAGGGTGCTCTCGACGCCATCGGCCTTTCGGGCAAGCAGCTCGACGTTGTGCTGATGCAGCTCGTCAAGCTCACCCGCGACGGTCAGGTCGTTCGCATGAGCAAGCGCACCGGCAAAGCGATTCAGCTGGCCGACCTGCTCGACGAGGTACCCGTAGACGCGGCGCGCTTCCTGTTTAATATGCGCGAGCCGAATTCGCAGATGGAATTCGATCTCGATCTGGCCGTGCAGCAGGATTCCCAGAATCCCGTATACTATGTACAGTACGCCAACGCCAGAATCTGCAGCATCCTGCGGAATCTGGAGGGCGACGGCATCGCCCCGCGCGCCTGCACCGACAGCGAGCTGGCCCTGCTGACCGCACCCGAGGAGCTGGAGCTGATCCGGCATCTGTCGTCGTTCACCGAAGAGATCGTGCAGGCGGCCAAGGATTACGATCCGGCGCGCATCAACCGCTATGTGATCACACTGGCGACGCTCTTCCACAAATTCTACAACACCTGCCGCGTGCGCGGCGAGGAAGAAAGCCTGACAGCGGCCCGGCTGGCCCTTTGTACGGCGGTTTCCACCGTAATTCGCAATGTGCTTTCCATGTTTAAAATTTCAGCGCCTGAATCGATGTAACGCTGAAAAACAAATACTATTTTAAATTTTATTTTTATGGTGCGCTTTTTACCATAAAAGTTCGGATCAATTTCAGGAGGATGTCATCATGAATGTTCCTTGGAGGCTGCCCTTCCTTTTGGGCGGCCCTGCCGCGGAAGATTTTCACGTTTCTTCCGCCGGCGACGATCTGAGTGCAGAGCAATGGCTGCTTCAGAACGGTGAGCTTCTGCGGAAAAAGCAGGAGGAGTGGCTTGCTGCCGGAATCGGCGGTCTGTGTGCTCCCACCGCCTTTTCTCACACCTTTTGCCCCGACCACCGCGAAGCTTTGCGCGAGCAGGTGCGCCTGCTGAACGCGGGGCTTCTGGAGATCACCCGCAGCGCCGCGCAGCGTTTCGGGGTTCCGGTAGGCGCCCGGGTCGGCAGCAGCGGGCTGTTTGTGCCCCCTTATGGGCAGGCGGACTTTGATGACATTTACAACGGCTACCGCGATCAGATTCGCGTACTGGAGCAAAGCGGCGCGGAGTTTGTACTGATCGAGAACCAGTCCTCCATGGCAGACATGCGGGCGGCGGTACTCGCCTCGCGCACCTCCGATTTTCCGGTCTTTGTCACGCTTTCGGTGGACGAAAGCGGCAAAACGCTCACCGGCGGCTCGCTTTTACCCGCTGTGATCACCCTGCAGGCCATGGGTGTGGAGGCCATCGGTCTCGGCGGCTCGATGTCTCCGCTCGAGATGCTCCCGCTGCTGAAGGAGGTAATGCCTCACGCATCGGTTCCGCTGTGCGCGATTCCCTCTTCCGACGGCCTCTCGCCCGAGGAGTTTGCAGACCAGGCACGGGCCCTGCTGCGCGCCGGGGTTCCGGTGCTCGGCATCGGCGGTGACCAGACCCCCGAACATTGGCGCGCGCTGCACCAATGCGCGCAGGAGCCGTTTTCTTTTGAATCGGATTACGCCGACGCGGACTGCTACGCGTCCGCAACGGAGACCGAAGCCTTTTTCCTTGGCAGTGACATCACCCTGAGCGAACCGATCGAATGCTCCATCGCTCTGGAGGAGGATTTGATCGATCTGGACGACGAGCAGGTGAACGCCGCGCTGATCGAACTGAACACGCTGGACGACGTGATGCTGCTCTCTCAATTCGGCTCCGTCACCCGCCTGCCGCTGGCCGTGCACACAGACAGCCGCACAATTTTGGAGGCGGCTCTGCGCTATGTACAGGGGAGGCTGATCGTAGACACCAATTGTCAGATCGACCTGGAGCTGATCGAACGCACCGCCGCCAAATACGGCGCAATTGTATATTGATCAAAAGAGGCCGCGAAGAAAATCTTCGCGGCCTCTATCATTTGAAAAGGATGAACTTGTTCTTTGCTTTCTCAGGCGAACCGTACCGGATTCGGCCGGTTCTGATCCGTCATCGAACCTTTGGCGAAAATCAGCCGATGAACTCCTGAGTCCAATAGCTGCCATCAGAAACGTAGCCTACACCGATCTCGGTATAAGAGCTGTTCAGAATGTTGGCTTTGTGTCCGGGAGAATTCATCCAGCCTTCCATGACGGCTTCAGGAGTACGGTAGCCCATGGCGATGTTCTCGCCCGCGGTGCGGTAGGTAATCCCGAACTGCTTCATCATGTCAAACGGAGAACCGTAGGTGGGGCTGGTGTGCGAGAAGTAGTTTTTATCGTGCATATCCTGAGATTTTGCTCTTGCAACCTCAGACAGTTTCAGGTTCATGGTCAGGGGCTTCAGGCCCACCTTGGCACGCTCCTGATTGACCAGCTCAACAACGCGCTCCTCATAGGTCAGCGTGTCAGAGGGCTTTGCGGAAGAAACCGCACTGGAGCTCGACTGGCTGGAGGAAGGCGTGCTAGAAGCGGGTGTGCTGGAAGAGGGCTTGCTGGAAGCCGGAGTGCTCGAAGAAGGCGTGCTGGATGCGGTCTGGCTGCTGGAAGACGACTGGCTGCTGGAAGAAGAGGCGGAGTTGCCGCAGTTCTTCTGAGAAGTCAGGCTGTCGGGCACCGAAACGCCGCAGCGCTCCAGCAGCTGACGGAAGCAGTTGGGCACGTTGATTGTGCTGCCGGCAGTAGTGGTTTTTGCAGCTTCTGCCTGCTTGCAGGAGACCTTATCCAAAACAGCGGAGAGATCCGGAATCGTGGAGGATGTCGGGCAGGTGCTGGTGGTCTGTGCCTTCACCGCAGTGTTGCTGCAGTTAGAGGAACCGGAGGAAGCCTTGGCCGCTGCGGTAGTCTTGGCAGCTGCGGTGCTTACTGTGGTCTGCGGGCAGGATGTGCTCTTTCCGGCAGATGCGAGCGCCTGGCTGACCGCCTTTTCTACTGCACTGGAAGGTGTGCTTGTATTCTTTGTAACCGTGCTGGTGGGGCAGGATTTTACTCCGCCCGAGGTCGGTACGGCTTGCTGCTGATAAGCAACCGCGGATACTGTAGCGGTGGAACCAATTGCAACCGCTAATACGGCGACGTATACCTTACGTAGTTTCATACTATGTACCTCCTTGAAAAAGCTTGTAATAAGTTGTCATAATTGTAACACTTTTGTAACTCATTGCAAGCTGTAAATTCTTCCAGCTTTCTTTCCGGAATTGCGCAGGCCCAAAAATGGCGCCAAAAAAGCGGCGTCAGGCGGCCTGTATTTTACGGAATTTTATTTTGAAAAAACTGCCTGAAAGTGCCCCCAGAGCCAGCGGGCCGGTGCTTTGGCTTGTAAATAATGTTAAAAGCTGTATCTTCTGGCATTTCGCTTTTCTTGGCCGTTTCTTTCCGCTATAATGAAAGAATCAACCGTAGGAGGGACTTTCGTTCATGCAGGAACCTTATTTTATATTTGATCTGGATTCAACCGTCACTCAGGAAGAACTGCTGCCGCTATTGGCACGGCAGATCGGAATGGAAGAAAAATCGACTGAGATTACCGAGCAGGCCAGACGCGGCCTGCTCCCCTTTGAAGAAAGCTTTCGGCTGCAGATTGAACTGCTGCGCCAAATCCCTGTGGAGGACGCCCAAAAGATCGCCGGAGAGCTCGCTCTGAATGATCGCCTGGTGGCCTGGATCCGCTCTCATCGCGAACGCTGCTTTCTGGCAACAGAAAACCCTGACGTATGGACACAAACGCTGCTGCAGCGTCTTCAAATGGAAGGCCGCTGCTTTTCTTCCAAAACCATCACGAGAAACGGATACATAGACCGGATTTCCTATTATCTGAACAAAAAAGAGATTGTCGGCCATTTCCCCACTCCTCTTGTGGCCGTCGGCGACGGCGCCAGTGATGCCGAAATGCTGCATCTGGCCAGCGTAGGGATTGGCTTTGGCGGATCGCGTCCGATTGCGCCCGCCGCGCGCGACAACGCCGATTACTGTGTTTTTGACGAACAGCAGCTCTGCGCTCTGCTCGATCATTTGGCCTGCCCGCAGCCGATTGCGTCCGCAGCGGCTCCATCTTTTCTGCGGCCTTAAAATGTACGTACGTTTTTGAAGTAAAATAAAAGAGTAGTAAGAAAACAGAGCCGTGTAGAAGAGGTAATTCTACACGGCTCTGTCCGTTCTTTTATGGCATCAACAGACCGACGGCCGTTTATAGTCCGCACTGATAGATCCTTGCGCTTTCTCCCCAAGGATGGTACCCCTGCGCAATGTACGCAAACCCGTAATGCTCATAGTAGCCTACATGATCGGTGCAAAGATATAAATGCTTGTACCCCAATTCTGCGGCATCCGTTTTGATTTGCTCAATCAGCAAAGAACCATAGGAATGGCCGCGGTACTCTTCCTCAATATACAAGGCACATAACCATGGATACAGATCCATCCTGCTGATAAAATCATTTGGAATCATTCCCGCACAGCCAATCAGCTTTTCCCCATCATAGAGCAAATACCATTGCGGTAAGGGGGATTCTGAATTGAGACAATTCAAAATGCAATCCTCATATACCATTTTGCTCTCTTCGCTTGCCCAATTCTTTTGAAAATAAGCGATGGCTATCTGCGCATAATTCGACTCTTTTCTCACCGAAAGAATCGTCATATTGTTCTCCTTAAAATGCTTTTCGTTCTGGTTTTATTCGCTCTGTTCCTGCCCGGCCTTGGCTTTGTCCTGCTGCTCCTGCAGCTGGCGGCGGATTGCCTCGCGCTCGCGGGTCAGCTCGTGCAAAAGCTCCCCAAACGCCCAGGTGCGGTTTGTTTCGGTGACCACCGCCTTCATCGCCTGATTCCGCGGGTCGACCGAATGCAGGCGGTTGAGCACCTGATCCAGCCGGTTAGAGGTAAAGCCCGAAAACACCATCGCGCTGCGCTCGGGAACCTCTCCGTCGTAACTTTTCCCCTCAGGCGACGCAGACGCAAGTGCGCCGACGGTCTCGCCCAGCTGCTCCTGCGCCACATGCCGACAGGGAATCCCTGCCCGGGAAAATGCCTCAATCGCACTTTTCCCCAACTCTGTATCTTCTGTCAGGCGGTACAGTAAGACCACCTCTTGTGCTACTCTTGCTTTCATACTTCCTGTTTCGGCGCGGCAGGCGCGCCACTCCTTTCTGCCTGATTCGATTTCGGTCCCTGCTTTCTCTTCTGCAAATGATAAGATATCCGGAGCAGGAGCGCATCCGGTATCGCCCGCACCAATACCTTCACAGCTTTCATCGTACTGCCGGGTATGATCACCGGCTGGCGGGAGAACATCTGCTGAATCGCGATCATCGCCACGCGCTGGCTCGACATGCTGCGAACGCTGAAGTGCACATCCGCCACCTGGTCAAACTCCGTGTTCACCGGACCGGGGCAGAGCGCCCCGATATACACGTGACTTCCCCGGCGGCGCAGCTCTTCCCCTATGGCCTGCGTCAGCCGCAGCACATACGCTTTGGACGCGTAATAGGAGGAAAGCAGCGGACCGGGCAAAAACGCCGCAGTCGACGCCACATTGAGGATATATCCCGAATCCCGATCGAGAAAATCGCGCAGGAACAGCTTTGTCAGGATATGCACCGCGCGGACGTTGACATCCAACAGCTCCAGCTCCCGATGCAGATCTGTTTCCACAAAGGAACCAAAAAGGCCAAAGCCGGCATTGTTGATCAGAATATCAATATTCTCTTCTTTGGTCTGCTCGTACAGATCAAAGCAGGCTTGTTCCTGTCCCAAATCGGCACAGATGATCTTTACCTGTGAAGGAAGCTGATGCTGCAGCTCCTCCAGCCGCTCTCTGCGGCGGGCTACCAGAATCAGATCATACCCCCGGCGGCTCAGAATTCTGGCCATATCGCGGCCGATTCCCGAGCTGGCGCCTGTAATCAACGCTTTCATCATTTCCACTCCTTCCGCCTTGGCGGGCAAATTGGATCATCTTTCATTATAGCATAAATTTGGAGCTAACTTCATAAAACACCACTCAAATAACCGGAA
Source organism: Clostridium sp. MSTE9 (assembly GCF_000277625.1). Classification (NCBI taxonomy): domain Bacteria; kingdom Bacillati; phylum Bacillota; class Clostridia; order Eubacteriales; family Clostridiaceae; genus Clostridium; species Clostridium sp. MSTE9. The sequence continues at coordinate 53,322 of NZ_AKFU01000011.1, read as the reverse complement.
TCCCAAAGCGGATGATTTAATGTTCTCTCAGCCGCCAAAAGCTTTGCTTTTGTTTGCGGCGTGAGGTTATTATATCATAAACAATTGAATCGCTTCAAAAAATTCCGCCAATTTTCCACAGCCACCAAACTGATGATTCCATGCTCTCAGAAAGCAAAAGCTTTGCTTTTGCCTGTGGCGTGAGATAATTATATCATAAAATATGAAACATGCTGATAAAAATTCCACCCAGGTGCTCGGCACCACTAAACCGAGGACCACGCTCTTTCAACCGCACGAAATTTTGTTTCCGGTTTGTGCAGTGAAGTTATTATATCATAAATCATCAAACAGGCCTGCGAAAATTCCATCTAAATTCTCGCGGCCACTCAGCCGATGATTCCATGCCCCGTTTGGTATAGAAAACTTTGCTTTTGCTTATACCAGACACTATTTATGAAAATGCTTCCCTTCATGATAGGGAAGCTGTTTCGGCTGTCCCGCAAGATGCATGCAGGCTCAGCCTGCTGAGGCTATTATATAGCATATTTTTCCTTACGCCAACCGTTTTTATTGGAATACTTTTTAAAAATCCTTTCACGGTTTTCTGTTCCTTTCCCGTTTCTTAGAGAAAGAGCTCAATTCCAAAAAAAGAAGCTGGATTCCGGATGGAACCCAGCTTCTTGATTCATTGTAATAGAACGAATCCTGCTTAATCCTTTTTGACAAACGCACGCTGAATCGCCTTGATGATTTCCACTGCTACCAGCGGTACAAAGGCCAAACCGATCACGATCGACCACGCCTGCATATGCATAAAGTCTACATTGAAAACGTCGTTAAGGGACGGAACCAGCAGAACCACCAGCATCAAAGCCAGAGACGCCAGGAACGCACCATTCATGTACTTGTTGGTGAAGAAACCAACCTTGAACAGAGAATGGCTGGAACGGATGTTGAACGCGTGGATCAGCTGAGAGATTGCCAGTACGGCAAACGCCATGCTCTCGCCCAGTACAATATCGATTCCCTGTGCGTTCGGGGTGATCGGGGTGATAACACGGCTGCCGAGATAGTATGCAACCAGCGTGATCGTACCGATAATCAAGCCCTGAACGATCGCCATAGCGCCTACACCGTGGGCAAAAATGCTCTCGGACTTGGAGCGCGGCTTACGGTTCATAACGTCGAACTCAACAGGCTCCATGCCCAGCGCAAGCGCCGGCAGGCTGTCTGTTACGAGGTTGATCCACAGCAGCTGAACGGGCATCAGTGGGGATTCCTTCCACAGCAGCATCGCGACGAATACGGTCACGACCTCGCCAAGGTTACACGACAGCAGGAAGTGAACCGCCTTGCGGATATTGTCATAAATACCGCGGCCTTCTTTGACTGCCGTAACGATCGTAGAGAAGTTATCGTCAGTCAGGGTCATGGCGGCAGCGCCCTTCGCTACGTCGGTGCCGGTAATACCCATTGCGCAGCCGATATCCGCCGCCTTCAGGGCAGGGGCATCGTTTACGCCGTCGCCGGTCATGGCAACAACCTGGTCTTCATTCTGCCACGCCTTTACGATGCGGATCTTATCCGACGGAGTAACACGGGCGTAGACCTTGTAATGCTTGATGTTTTCGGACAGCTCTTCGTCGCTCATCGCCTGCAGCTGTGCGCCGGTGATGGCCTGATCGCCCTCACGCAGGATTCCCAGATCCTTCGCAATCGCGGAAGCCGTCGCTACATGGTCGCCGGTGATCATGATGGTCTGGATGCCGGCGTCGTAGCACTCGGCGATGGAGGACTTTACTTCCTGTCTGGGCGGATCGATCATACCGACCAGGCCGACGAGGGACAAATCCTTTTCCAACTCTTCGGCAGTGTACTGCCGGGGCTCTTCATCGATCACCTTGCTGCCGATTGCCAGAACGCGCAGCGCTCCCTGTGCCATCTGTTCGTTGGCGTGGGTCGCCGCCTCAATATCGCCGGAGGTGCAGCGGCCGAACAGAATATCCGGAGCGCCCTTGACGATAACAATGATCTTGCCGTCGGTTTTTACGACGGTCGTCATCAGCTTACGGTCGGAGTCAAACGGAACCTCGCCGATTCTGGGTGCAGAGCAATCCAGTTCTGCGCGGTGGATATCGTTGCGCATGGCGCAGGCTACGATAGCGGTTTCAGTCGGGTCGCCCAGATGTTTCTCTGTGCCATCTTCCTCAATGCGCACAATACCGTCTGTGCACAGAGTACCAAGGCGCAGCAGAGAAAGGGTCTCTTCAGAAAGATCGCCGTCCAGCGGAACAACGCCCTGCTTTTCGGTATACGCCTTCACCAGAGTCATACGGTTCTGGGTCAGGGTACCTGTTTTATCGGAGCAAATGACCGAAGTGCAGCCCAGGGTCTCAACTGCGGGCAGCTGACGGACAATCGCGTTTTTCTCAACCATGCGCTGCACGCCGAGAGCGAGCACGATGGTAACGATCGCCGGCAGACCTTCAGGGATTGCCGCAACGGCCAGCGAAACAGCCGTCATAAACATTTCAAGAATTCCGGCTACCGCATCTTCGCCGTCCAGCGGGCCGACAACGTCAACCAGACCGACAACGAATACGATCGCACAGATTACCAGAGTGAGGATACCAAGGTATTTACCAAGCTGTGCCAGCTTCTGCTGCAGCGGGGTCATGCCCTTCTCTTCTTCGTCCAGCAGAGCGGCGATCTTGCCCATTTCGGTTTCCATACCGGTGCCGATGACAAGCGCCTTCGCCGTACCATAAGAAACCGCGCAGCCGGAATGTACCATATTAAAGCGGTCGCCCAGAGGAGCGTCCTCTTTTATGTCGTCTGTCGCTGCTTTATCTGCGGGAACAGATTCACCGGTAAGAGCTGCTTCATCACACTTGAGGCTGGAGCTGCGGATCAAACGGCAGTCAGCGGGAACAAAGTCACCTGCCTCCAGTTCGATCACGTCGCCGGGAACCAGATGAGCAGAAGGAATGGACTGCATCTTACCATCACGGAGCACCTTAGCATTGGGGGCCGTCATGTTTTTCAGCGCTTCCAGAGCAGCTTCCGCCTTACTCTCCTGAACGACACCCATCACGCCGTTGAGCACGACGATCAGTACGATAACGATAGGCTCGATCCACTCAGCCTCGTGGCCATTCATTGTGTTGTAAATACTCAAAACAACAGAGATGAGCGCCGCGATCATCAGGATGATAATCATAACATCCTTCATCTGATCCATAAAACGCTGGAAGAAAGTACGGGGCGGCTTTTCGTTCAGCTTATTTAGACCATATTTCTGCAGGCGGGAATCCGCTTCCGCAGTGGTCAGACCAAGCTTGAAGTCCGTTTTCAGGGTTTCCTGAATTTTTTCTAGAGCTTCAGCGTGCCAATTCATTCCTAGATGTCAACCTCCAATAATTTTGATTTTGACCGCAGTCAATCAGGTCAGCCGGTTCGTGCCTTCCCGGTAATTGCAGGACAGCATTACCCTTCCGTCAAAAAAAGCGGCCGTCTTTGTTTGAAAAATAACAGCGTTCTTCCCCCCGAAAAAAGTGTCAAATCAAACAAAAAGACGGGAGCGCCAGGCAGCAATCCCGAAAAAAAATGTGGCTGGAGCCCATATTGCACAGTCATTCCCCACAATATGAATCCAATTCCTGTTACAAAATCTATTATCTCTCATTAGACATTATTTGTCCAGTGCTTTTTTAAAAATTTCGTTCCATTTTTGAATTTTTTTCCCCTGCGTCCCGCATTTTTGAATCTTTCACCGTCTTTGAAGCATAAAAAGACGCACCGCAGATCAAAAAGAGGGGCTTTTCCGGTGCTTTTCCGAGGTAAACCGACACAAAAAAGAGATTTATTAGCAATACTTTGTTTAAAAAAAGACGTTCTAATGTTACTATTATAGTAGAGAAATTCGTTTCTGTCTAGAATTTTTATGCAAATACCAATTGGACATGTGTTTTTTTAATGTTCTTTTATCCAATCATTCACAAATCAACCGTTCATTTCACAAGGTCAGCTTCTCCTCTTTTCGCCTGCGCTGTGATTCCCCAAAAGAAAATGGATGGAAATTTCCGGGAGGGAAAATCCGATCCTTGCAAAGCGTCTTTTATCCCTATATAATAAGCGAAAGCAAAGCTTCGGACGTCTGAAAGAGCATGAAATCATCCGTCTGATTGATTCCGAAATCCGCCTGGAATTTTCATAAATTTGTCGGATCATTTATGATATAATAACCTCACACCGCAAAGCCGAAACGAAGCTTCGGACGGCTGAGAGAGCATTGAATCATCAGCTTAGTACTTATGAGAGCTTGGACAGCATTTTCAGAAGCTTGTCTTATCATTTATGATATAATAACCTCACGGCATTAGCGAAAGCAAAGCTTTCGATGCCTGAGAGAGCATTGAATCATCAGTTTGGTGGTTTCAGAATCTGCGGTTTACGTGTTTGTCAGCTTGCTTGATGTTTCATGATATAATGAAAATATGATTTCTTTCAAAGCAGCCATCCTTTCCCGGCTAAGCCCGGGAAAACGAAACACCGTTTATTGTTAAGCGGCTTACAACAGCCTTGCGCGGAAAGGAACTTAACTATGCGCCAATGGAACATTGGAATTCTCGGCACCGGAGGCATCGCTGAAAAAATGGCCCTGACCCTGAGCCGTATGCCGGAGGTCCGCCTGCTCGCGGCGGCGGCGCGGGACGAGGAACGGGCCCGCGCGTTTGCACAACGGCATGACGCGCCGAAAGCCTACGGCTCTTACCTTGCTCTGGCCCAGGACCCGGACATCGACCTGATTTACATCGCCACCCCAAACAATTGCCACCGGGAACACGCCCTGCTTTGTCTGAAAAACGGTAAGCACGTGCTGTGCGAAAAGCCCTTTACCATCAATGAGAGCGAAGCTATTGAGGTATTCGCCAAGGCTACGGAGAAGAAACTCCTTGTCACCGAGGCGCTCTGGACGCGGTATATGCCGCTTTCCCTACAGCTTTGCCAATTGCTCCGGGACGGCACCATCGGCGAGCCATTTTTAATGCAGGCCAGCATGAGCGCGCTGGCTCCCCTTCCTCGGCTGAAAGACCCTGCCCTTGGCGGCGGCGCGCTGCTCGACATCGGCGTATACCTGCTCACGATGGACGCGCTGGTATTCGGTACCGAAGTGGAAAGCGTTTCGACCAGCGTCATCCGTTCTGCCGATGGGATCGACATTCAAAACTGCCTGTCCCTGATTCATCCCGGGCAGAAGCTCGCGGTACTCAGCGGCACCATGCTGGCCGTCAGCGACCGCAGAGCATATGTATACGGCAGCCAGGGCTTTCTGACCATCGACAACCTGAACAACCCCGAGCAGATCGAGGTGTTTGACGAAAAGCGCTGCTCTGTCGGCATTTACCGCCGTCCCGAGCAGATCAGCGGTATGGAATATGAGGTGCGCTCGTGCTTGAATGCGATCGAGCACGGACAGACTGAGTGCCCTGAAATGCCCCACGCGGAAACGCTCCGTATTCTGCGCCTGATGGATTCCATCCGGGCCGACTGGGGAATTTGCTACCCCTGCGAGCGGTAAAGCCGATCTGAACCGTATTTTCTCATGTCTTTTTCCGCTTTTTTTCTTGACATCCTGCTGATGAGAGGGGTATAATAGCCGTATTCTAAATGCAAGTGAATTTCATTTGCGATTGATTTCAGCAGGAGGTACTTCATGAAAAAAAGGATGCTGGGGTTCGTAAGCGCAGCGCTTTGCGCCGCGCTGCTGGCTGGTTGTGCCAGCGGTACGGGCTCTGTAAGCTCTGCGGTTGAAAGCGCACCCGGTGCGGGAAAAGGCCAAAAGCTTTCGGTCTACACCAGCTTTTACACCATGCAGGATTTCGCCGAAAAAATCGGCGGAGATAAAGTGACAGTGACAAATCTGGTTCCCCCGGGGACGGAGCCGCACGACTGGGAGCCCCAGCCAAACGACATTGTCGGGCTGGAAAATGCAAATGTTTTTATTTATAACGGCGCGGGAATGGAGCATTGGGCGGACAGCGTGCTGGACTCCCTGCAGAATGACAAGCTTGTTGCGGTAGAGGCTTCTTCCGGGATTTCTCTGCTCGAGGGAGCGAGCGAGCATGAGGATGAGGAAAGTCCTGCCGGCGAAAGCGCCGAAGAGGAGGAATCCTCAACCGACCCGCACGTATGGCTCAGCCCGCTGAACGCAAAGAAAGAGATGGAGAACATCAAAAATGCGTTCGTGCAGGCCGATCCCGCCAATCAGGAAACCTACGAGGCGAACTACAGCAAATATGCGGCACAAGCTGATGAGCTGGACAGCCAGTTCCGCAAAATGACGGGTGAGCTGAAAAATAAGGATCTGATCGTTGCGCACCAGGCTTTCGGCTACCTTTGCAAGGAATACGGTCTGAATCAGGTCGCGATCGAGGGACTTTCCGCCGATTCCGAGCCGGATGCCGCCAGAATGGCGGAGATCATCGAGTTCGCCAAGGAACACAAAATCACTACCATCTTTTTTGAAGAGCTGGTGAACCCGAAGGTGGCGCAGACCATCGCGAAAGCGACCGGCGCCAAAACCGCCGTGCTGGACCCCGTAGAGGGACTCAGTGATGAAAACAAGGCCAAGGGGCTGGACTATTTCTCGATCATGGAGAAAAACCTCGAGGCCATCCGCGAGGCAAACGGCGGCTGATTTACCGCCGGGCCCGGCAGAAAGCCAATAGAAAAGAGCGAACAGAATGGACACGATTCTTGAAGTCAAACATCTCAGCTTTGCCTACGGCTCGCAGCCGATTCTATCCGATGTCAGCTTTTCATTGAAGCGCGGCGATTTCGCGGCGATCATCGGCGTAAACGGCGCGGGCAAGAGCACGCTGATGAAGCTGCTGTTAGCCGAGCTTTCTCCTCAGCAGGGGGAAATCACGCTGTTCGGACAGGCGCTTTCGCACTTCCGCGACTGGCCGAAGATCGGCTATGTACCGCAGAACGGTGCGGCGGCCAGCGAGAATTTCCCCGCCACCGCGGAGGAAATCGTGCGTGCGAACCTGTATTCCCAAACCGGGTTTCTGCGCCTTGGCGGAAAGCGCCAGCGCGAGCAGACCCGCCAGGCTTTGGAATCGGTGAATATGCTGCCGTACGCAAAGCGAATGCTCAGCGAGCTTTCGGGCGGGCAGCAGCAGCGGGTGATGCTGGCCAGAGTGCTGGCGGCAAGCCCGCGGATGATGCTTCTGGATGAGCCAACCACCGGGGTGGACGCCCAGACCGTGCAGTCTCTGTATGAGCTGCTGGGGCGCCTGAACCGCGAAACCGGCCTGACCATTATTATGATTACGCACGACATTGCCGGAGCGATGGATACCGTCAGCCGGGTGCTGTGCCTGGAGGACGGCTCTTTGGTCGAACTGAATCACGCCCAGCTGCTGGACGAGATGAAGCATCGGCACAAGCACCCCATTCCCCCAAAACAAACCAATCGAACGTATTCTGTTTAAGCGGCAACATGCCGCTCTTCCCGCTCTGGCCAGCTTGTCCGGTCAGGGCGGGCATCCTGCGTTTTTGAGACTTCCCCACTGAAAGGAATGGTTTTGGTGTCCATTTTGGACTATGAGTTTATGCAGCGGGCCTTTCTGGTCGGCATCCTGCTGGCGGCCACTGTCCCCTGCATCGGCATTGTTGTGGTGTTAAAGCGTCTTTCAATGATGGGCGACGCGCTGTCCCATACCAGCCTCGCTGGTGTTGCCGCCGGTCTGGTGCTGGGGATCAACCCGATCCTGGGCGCGGTTGCGGCGTGCATCGCCGCCGCGCTGAGCATTGAGGCCATCCGCAAAAAGATCCCCAAATACTCCGAGCTTTCCATCGCCATCATCCTGTCGGCCGGGGTTGGGCTGGCCGGCGTTTTATCGAGCTTTGTCAAGAGCGCCGCAAATTTCAACAGCTTTCTGTTCGGCAGCATCGTCGCCATCAGCGACTTTGAGCTGATCCTCGTCTGCTGCATCAGCGCGGCGGTGCTGGTATGCTTTTTGGTGCTGTACCGGGAGCTGTTTTTGATCACCCTGGATGAGCGCACTGCACGGCTGGCAGGCGTTCCGGTAAAAACCGTCAACTTTATTTTTACAATTCTGACCGCCGTTACCGTCTCGGTGGCGGCCCGCACCGTCGGCGCGCTGATCATCTCTTCCCTGATGGTAATCCCCGTCACCTGCGCGATGCAGATCGCCAGAAGCTACCGCCAGACGGTGCTTTGGTCGATCGTGTTCGCACTGCTGTTCACCGTTTCGGGCTTGTTTCTGTCGTACTATGCCCGGCTGCGGCCCGGCGCGACGATCGTTCTGATCGGCGTTGTCGTGCTGGTGGTCATTCTGCTCGCAAAAAGTCTGTTTGGAGCCAGGGGGCGCGCCGGCGCGTGACCCCACATAAGGAGAATCCAATGAAAACTGACATTTACATCATTTCCGGCTTTTTGGGTGCCGGAAAAACCACACTGATCGACCGTTTGCTGCGGGAGGTATTCGACCCGCGGGAAACCGTGGTGATTGAGAACGACTTTGGCGAGGTCAGCCTCGACACCTCGCTGATCCGCTCCGGCGGCTTTGCCGTCAAGGAGCTGAGCGCCGGGTGCATCTGCTGCAGCCTGACCGGCGATTTTCAGGCGGCGATTCTGGAGGTGCTGCGGGAATTTTCCCCAAAGCAGATTCTCATTGAGCCGTCCGGCGTCGGGAAGCTATCCGACATTGAGAGCGCCTGCCGCTCCGCAAAAATCGCGGATATGGCACAGATACGGCGCAAGATCACCGTGGCGGACGTTGTGCGCTGCCGCATGTACTTAGACAATTTTGGGGAATTTTATGAGGATCAGATCCGGCATGCGGACGCGATCCTGCTCAGCCGCACCGAACAGAACCCCGATAAGGTCAGCCGCGCCAAAACGCTTTTGACTGCTATGGCCCCCAAGGCGCAGCTTTTCGCCGGAGCCTGGAAATCCCTTGACCTCTCCGCGCTGCTTGGCGGCTCTGCCGCACACGCAGCGGATTGCCATGAAGAAGACTGCCACCACGACCATCCTCACGAGCATCACCACCACGACGGGGAATGCGACCATGACCATTCGGCCCATGAGGCCTTCGATACCGTTACGCTTTCTCTCTCCCGCACGGTCACCCGGCAGGAGCTGGAGGCGGCATTCCGCGCCGCCGAAGCAGACAGACCGGGCAGTATCCTGCGCGCCAAGGGCGTTGTCAGCACGCCGAAGGGCCCTGCCACGGTACAGTACCTGCCCGGCGAACTGAATCTGACTCCGTGTACTTTGCAGCCCGGCTCCCTGTGTCTGATCGGCAGCAACCTGCACGAACAGGAGCTCAAAAGGATCTTCGGGAAGGAGTGATCGCGTGGCAATTCCCGTTTATGTACTTACAGGCTTTCTGGAGTCCGGTAAAACGACCCTACTGAATCATCTCTTCCAGCAGGAACCGAAAATGCGCCGCCTGATCGTTCAGTTTGAGTCGGGGGTCGAGGAAATCTCGAACAAGACCGGCTGCGACGTGATGATCGTGCCCAAGCGCGTGCTGGAGGACTCCCCGGAAAAGGCCGCCATGAGCATCGGCCATTACGTAGCGGAAACCCCACCGGAGGAAATCTGGGTGGAATGGAACGGCGTAACGCCGCTTACGGAGCTGTACGCGCTGTTTTCGCATCCGGAGCTTTCCGGCTGCCGGATCCAACGAATGATCCATCTGGCAGACGCGCAAACACTCGACCAGCTATTGGGCCGAACCGGCTCCGCTTTGCCCGAACAGATTGCCGCGTGCGATTTTGCAGTGCTGCGGGGCGCTTTTACAGATGCCGAATTCCGCAAGGCGCGGCGGCTCCTGCGCGAGATCAACCCCGGCGTGCGCGTTGTAGACGACGATTCCCGTGAAGAAATTCTGGCGCGGGCTACCCGCAGAAAAACAAACCCCGCCGCGGTGTTTGCAATGTCGATTCTCGTCTTTGCCACACTGTATCTTTGCGCGGAGGCGATGTTCCAGCTGTCGCAGACCCGTGTCAACACGGTGATCAACATCTTTCTCGGCATCATGCTGCAGGCCATCCCCTTTCTGCTGATCGGCGTGCTGATTTCTTCGGCAATTCAAGTGCTGATCCCGCAGCGGGCCATTGAACGGCTCTTCCCGAAAAATCTGGCGGGCGGGATGCTGGTCGCCATTCTGGCGGGCTTCTGCCTGCCGGTGTGCGACTGCGCTTCCATCCCGATCTTCCGCAGTCTGGTGCGAAAGGGCGTACCGCTGCCCGCGGCAGTGACCTTTATGACCGCCACCCCGGTGATCAACCCCGTGGTAATGCTCTCGACCTATGCGGCCTTTAACGGAAACCTTTCGGTCATGCTGGGCCGGGTGGGCATGGGGATTCTCTCGGCGGTGCTGATCGGCTGCTGGTTCGCGCTGCGCCCCGGCAAGCTGCCCGCCCTTTCCGCCGGATACGACCGCATCATGTGCTCGTGCGGCTGCTACGGCGGGGCCGGGGACGCCTCCACCGCGGGAGAGAAGGTTTCGCTCTTGCTGCGGCATTCGCAGGCCGAGTTCTTCAGCGTGGCAAAATACCTGACCGTCGGCGCGTTTCTCGCCGCGATCTTCCAGGTGGCGGTAACGAATTCGCTGCTGCTGCAGACCCCTACGGATTTTGCCCTCTCTCTGCTGCTGATGATGGCACTGGCGTTTTTGCTGTCGCTCTGCTCTTCCTCCGACGCCGTTGTCGCGAAGAGCTTTGCGGCCCGCTTCCCGCTGGCGCCGGTGATGGGCTTTCTCGTATTCGGCCCGATGATGGATATCAAGAACGTTCTGATGCTGTCCGGCGGATTCTCCCGCCGTTTCGTGGCAAAACTGCTTTTTGTCTGCTTTGCCGTCTGCTTTGTGGTCGTATACACCACCGCACGCTTTTTTGTAGGAGGCTGATTGGCTATGGAAAAAAGAACACACAGCCCGCAGGCCCTGCTGGAGGCCGCCTGCTGCTTATCATTTGCCGCCATGATTCTCTACCTGGCAGTCACCGGCGGCTACTTGCAGTACGTCACGCCCAAGACGCTGCCGTACCTGTATTTTACCGTTGGCGTGATGGCAATATGGGGCATCTTTGGCCTGCTGCGCCGTACCCGCTCCGTGCAGAAAATGCGTGCGGCGCACTGTCTGACCCTTGCCATCCCGATTCTGCTTCTGCTGCTCCCGCACAGCGCGGTGACTTCCTCGTCGCTTCCCTCCGGCTATGTGGGGGCGACCAATCCCGGAACCACCACCCAGCAGGCACAGCAGCTCCCGAGCCAGTCGGAGGAGCCTGCCTACGGCGCCTTGACGGGACTGGACGAAGCGAACAAGACCATCACGGTGAGCGACAGCGAATTTTACCTGTGGATTTCCGCGCTGTATGAAAACCCGGACAAATATGACGGCTATCACATTCGCATGACCGGCTTTGTCTTCCGCGATTCCACGCAGATGAAGGACAACGAATTTGTTCCGGCCCGGCTGATGATGACCTGCTGTGTCGCGGATTTGACGCCGGTCGGCCTGTTGTGCCAGTACGATCAAACCGGCGAGCTGAAAGCCGACAGCTGGGTCACGGCGGAGGGAACCCTCCATTATGAGGATTACCAGGGCTCACCGGAGCCGCAGATCACCGTTACCGCAATTACACCGGCAAAAGAAGTGGCGGGGTATTTGTACCCCATGTAAGAAACCGGCGGACAAATTGGTTTGCTGATTGCAAAAATAAAAAAGAGCTGCTGCGAAACTTTCGTTTCGCAGCAGCTCTTTTTTTCATCGGGATAAATCTCATTTTGAGGGAACAGTTTCATCAGCCCACGATAATGCGGGCCTCCGGCATCACACAGCCCGGCTTGCCCATATGGCGGACAGAAACAGAAAGCCCGAACGACACCAGCCCCACACGGCCGATGAACATCGCTATGGAAAGTGCGATCAGAGAAGGATCGTCCAAAAGCGGAGTCAGGCTGGGACTGATACCGATGGTACTGCACGCTGCAACGGCCTCCTGCAAGGCGACCATCGCGCCGACATGCTTTTCGGAATTGCACAGAAGCACCACGCCGGCCGTGACCAGCACCGTCACCACGTTGCCGATAAAAATCGTCAGCGCACGGTATACCGCTGTGTGACTGATCATATGGTGGCGGATGACCGTTTCCTCGCGTCCGCGCAGCACACTGATCACCGTCGCGCCCAGCACAACCAAAGTGGTGGTACGGATACCGCCGCCGGTAGAGCAGGGCGCGGTTCCAATAAAGCTCAGCACCAGCGAGAACAGTGTGGTCACGTCCCGCTGCTGTGTCACATCTACCGCCGTAAAACCGGCAGTGCGCACGGTATTCGACTGAAACCACGCGGTAATGATTTTATCTCCCCAGTTCATGCCGCGCAGCGTATTGTCATATTCCAAAGACAAAAAGGCCAGCATGCCCAGGGCGAGCAGAACCAGCTCGCTGATCAGCACTACCGCGGAGTGAAAGCTCAGCGGCGAGGGCTTCTGCCCCTTGATGCGGCGGTATATTTTGTTGTAGTACACGTCGCTGATCACGACAAAACCGAGGCCGCCCACCAGCATCAGCGCATAGGTCGGAACCATCACAAGAGGATCGCCCGCGTATGGTATCAGGCTTCCATAAGGCTGCAGAAAGCCCATAATATCGAACCCGGCGTTGCAGTAAGCCGAAACGGCATGAAACACCGCCAGCCAAAGGCCGTAAGGCCCGAACTGCGGCACAAAGCGCAGCGCCATCAAAAGAGCGCCCGCGCCCTCCGCCACAAATGTGACGGTAAGAATCATGCGCAGCAACTGGGAAACATTCAGATTCTCCCCCTGCAGATTTTCACGCGCAGCAAGAGAAAGCTCACGCAGCCCCAGCTTCTGACGGAACAGAAGCGTAAAGCCCGTGGTAAAGGTGATGATCCCAAGCCCGCCAAGCTGAATCAGAAGCAAGATCACTACCTGGCCGAACGCACTCCAGTGCACCCAGGTATCAAACTTGCTCAGGCCCGTAACACACACCGCAGACACGGATGTGAACAGGGCATCCGGCAGACGCGTGCCCTGCCCGCTGCGGGAACAAATCGGCAGCGCTAAAACCAGCCCGCCGATTAAAATCAGAATCAAAAAGCTGATCACTACAAACCGAACCGGCGGGGTGGTTCTCATTTTTTTGCTCAGAACTGTGCCAAGGCCCATGGATTCCCTTACTCCCTCAAAATTTCAATCAGTATCCCGACTGGCCGAACATCTTCTGTGCCGTTCCGGATTTTTCAAGAATCGCCGCCAGTGGCAGCCCCAGTACCGCAAGCACAACCAGCTCGCCCGCGCCGACGGAAACCGCCGCCGCAAAAAATCCGGCCATTGTAAAGCCGGACGGCAAAAAGAAGGCCAGCTCTGCGCCGACAACCAGCGCGTTGCAGAGAATGGGTGACAAAGCGGACAAAACCGGAAGGCCGTGAAGGCGGAAGCGGCGCAGCTGATAAGAAACGGCCGCCGCCAGCAAAGTGGCGCCGGTGCCGCACACAATGTCCACCACGCCATACGGGCTGCCCAGATTCGAAAGCAGGCACCCGATCGCAAGACCGGGAATCGCCGCCGGCGTGAACACCGGCAGAATCGTGAGCGCTTCAGAAAGACGGAACTGAACCGGCCCGTAGGCAAGCCCCATGGCCGACGACAGGAACGTCAGCACCACATAAAGGGCGGCGATCATGGCGCCCTGCACTAAAAATGCGGTGCGCCGGGATACAGATGTTTTCATTTTTTTCATTCCTCCGTAGTTTTATTTTAAGTCAGGATCTTGCGACTGACTATGCCCTTTGGGCATGGAATATAGAATACTCCTTTTCTTCGAAAAATGCAATTCACTTTCCCTATTTTTATACTCGGATAACAGCGCTTTAAAATTGCTGAAAATGCAGGCCACCGAAAACTGCAAAGCGGCAAACGCCGCAAATGAAAAAGCATACGCATTCTATATAACTGAAATCCGCAGGTGAAGTCCCCCTGCAGGCACACAGCAGCGCAGCAACAAATTGGGAAGAAAGTTTTGCGATCGCGTGATGCTTCGCAGGCCTGAAGCGATATAGCTCTGTCAGTGAATCCGTTCGCCGAGGATATGGAGCAGTTTTTTCTGATTTTTATTTTCGCACACCGCGACCACCTGATCCCCCGCGTGGAGGACCGATCGGCCGTTGGGGATGATCATCTGCCCGCCGCGCATAACGGAAACGATCAGCGTGTTTTCCGGCAGCGAAACATCCATCAGGCGCACCCCGTGCAAAGAGGTATCGTCCGGCAGCACCATGCTGCAGATGCCCGCGCGGCCCTTGTTCAGGGTTGCCAGCAGATGCATTTCAGACAGGTCGACCTCCTGCTCGATCATATTGGTGATGATCTCTGTGCTGGACACGGCGATATCCGGCCCCATCGTCCGCAGAACCTCCAGATTGCGGGGATTGTTCGCGCGCACGATCACCTTTTTGGCCCCAAACTCCATTTTGGCGAGCTGGGCCGCCACCAGATTATCCTGGTCGCTGCCGGTCACCGCGATAAAGGCGTCCGCGTCCTTTGTGGAGGCATTTTCCAGAATGGAGAGCTCAGTGCCGTCACCGCAGGTTACCTCAACGCCCAGATCATTCGCAATCTTGACGCACTTGGCGTATTCCCTTTCAATCAGATGCACCTGATATTTGCGGTCGAGCATATTGCGGGCCACGTTATACCCGAGCTTGCCGCCCCCCATGATTACTATCTTCATTGTATTTCTCCCTTTATACCGATCTTCCATTTCATACCGTGCAGGAAACTGGTTCTCTCTCCCTCGTTCTTGGCATGGGAGCGAGAACTCTTTTTTCGTTTTGAATCATTGATTCAGTATTAATCGCTGACGTGCGCCTGCATCAGCTTTTCACCCGCCCGCAGCACAATATCGTTGCGGTAGTCGTATAGTTCGGATTCAAAATTGGAATGAATCACGCCGAACGGTACCCAGCCGTCTTCCATCGGAACGGCAGAAATGCTTTTTCCAATATATTGTTCGTCCACCTCTTTGACGCGAAAGGTGACCGAAGCCGTTTCAAACGTCATCTGCACCGGCTCCCAGGGCGAAGTGAGCACCGTGTTCATGGCGTCCGCCGCCAGGTTCGTCGGGCAGACGGTACGCAGCCCGAACCGGTGGAACACGCTTTCCCGCCGCGGATCTGAAATCCGGGCCACCACATTCCCTACCCCAAAAAAATTCTTGACGATCTGCGCGACCGTTATGTTCAGATTATCGTCCGGGGTGACGACCGCAACCGCATCGCAGTTTTCGACCCCCGCCGCCTGCAGCACACTCTGATCCATGGGCATGCCGGTCACCTTGACGCCGCTGAAGGTTTCGGACAAACGCAGCAGGTTTTCCTCCTGCCCGTCCACCACGGCTACGTCGTGGCCCTCCTTGTCAAGCTGTTCGGCCAGTGCGGAGCCAAGACGCCCGCAGCCCACCACCAAAATATTCAATGACTTTCCCTCCGGTTCTTTCGAATCAACAATCAACCAAAACAAATAACCGCCCCAAAGCAATACGCAAAACTGCGCCGCGCCCGGGGCTTTCCGCCTGATAACAGCACCATCATATCATCTTTGTCGTATTCTGTCCAGCATCTGTGGAGTTTTGTTTTTTTGCTGATTCGACGGGGCATTCCAGACCCGGAATAATTGCATTTTTCCCTTTCTTATTGTAATATATATGGTATGATTTGGTTTAAATTTGGCGAACACAGAAGAAGCGGAGGTCTTTTTCATGCAAGAAGAAAACCAGGCGGGTCTGCCGGCCACGGATTCCGGAGAGAAAATCCCGCCGGAAAACTATGTGTTTGCGCTGGATATCGGCACCCGCAGCGTCATCGGCATTGTGGGCCTGCCCCGGGGCGAGCGGCTTGAGGTTTGTGCCGTGGAAATCGCGGAGCACGAAAAGCGCGCGATGATCGACGGGCAGATCGAAGATATTGAGCAGGTGAGCCGTGTGGCAGGGCTGGTCAAAAGCCGGCTTGAGGCCCGGGTGGGCTACCCGTTAAAGCGGGTCTGTGTGGCGGCGGCCGGCCGCGCACTGCGCACCTGCGAGGTGCATTTTGAGCTGGATCTGCAAAGCCCGCAGGTGATCACTCCCGAAATCCTGTGCCGGCTTGAGGCCGGAGCAGTACAACAGGCGGAGCAGGAATTTTCGCCCCCTTTCGAAGAGGACAGCCGCTCCGTGTTTTATCTGGTGGGGTATTCCGTGTCGCGCTACCTGCTGGACAACTACCCCCTGGCAAGTCTGCTCGACCACCGCGGCCAGCAGCTTGCGGCGGACGTGATCGCGACATTCCTGCCGCGCGAGGTGGTGGACAGCCTGTACTCCGCCATGCAGAAGTGCGGCCTTGAGGTTGCAAGCCTGACACTGGAGCCGATCGCCGCCATGAACGCGGCGATTCCGCAGAGCCTTCGCCTTTTAAACCTCGCTTTGGTCGATATCGGCGCGGGAACCTCGGATATTGCCGTGTCAAAAGACGGCGGCGTGGTGGGCTACACGATGGCTACCATCGCGGGCGACGAGATCACCGAAGCGCTGATGCGGGAATACCTGGTGGATTTCCCCACTGCGGAGAAAATCAAGATGAAGCTGGGGCAGGAGGAAGACGTTTCGTTTCAGGATATTCTGGGTCTGGAACAGCAGGTTTCAATGGCGGAACTGAAAGAAAAGGTTGCCCCCGTACTGCGGCGTTTGGCGGAAGAAATCAGCCAACAGATTCTGAAAGCGAACGGCGAAGCGCCGAGCGCCGTGTTTCTGGTGGGCGGCGGCAGTAAGCTGCCGGGCCTGTGCGCCTGCGTGGCGGAGCTTTTGGAGCTTCCTCCTGCCCGCGTCGCGCTGGGCGGACGGAATTTTTCCACTTACCTTACCAAGGCCGATCCGTCGCTGACGACCCCCGAGTTTGCAACGCCGCTGGGGATCGCTGTTTCCTCCGCGCTGAATCTGATCAGTGACAGCTTTACGATCCTTCTCAACGGCGCAAGGGCCAAGCTGTTCCGCAGCAACAGCCTTTCGGTGCTGGACGTTCTGCTCATGAACGGCTGGCAGCACGACCAGATGATGGGGCGCTCCGGTAAAAGCCTGGTATTTGAGCTCGACGGAGAAAACAAAGTAATCTACGGCGAACACCCTACGCTGGCCAAAATACAGCTCAACGGAAAGGATGCGTCCCTCTCCGACACAGTGCGGGCGGGAGATTCCATTCTTTTTGAACCGGCGCAGAACGGCAGGGATGCCGCGCTCACGCTGGGCGAGGTGATCGACCTGCACTCTCCCGGAACGGTTTTTCTGGGCGGTGAAGAGATCGCTCTCGGTCTGCGCGCCATGGTCAACGGCCAGCCCGGCACGCCGGAGCAGGCCATCCACGCCCGCGACCGGGTGCGTACCCGGCCTGTCAGCACACTGGAGCAGTTGTTATCCTTTGCCGGTGTGCCGGAGGGAACGCCTTTCCTGGTGAACGGAGATGCGGTTCCCCCGCACACGCCGCTGCGGTCCGGCGACCGGATCGAACCCATAAAGTGGGAGAAATCCGAAACATCCTTACCGGAAGAAACGGAATCTCTGCCCGAGGAGCCGCAGTCCGTTTTTGCTCCTGCCGAGCCGGTGAAGCCGCAGACAACCGCAATGCAGCCGGATCTGGCGGATCTGCTCGCACAGGAGGCCATGCGCCTTGCGCAGAAAAAGGCGCCGGAACCACAGGTACCGAGTACTGTCGGGCTGTTGCCAGAACCGCCGCAGACCCATTCCGCCGAACACGCCGCGGAAGAAAACCCTGCCCCGCCGCAGGAGCAAGCGCCGCAGCCGACTACACCGCCCGTCCTTGTGATTCTAAATGGGCGTGCCGTTCGGCTGGACGGAAAAACAGACCGCTCCCCCTATTGCCTGATCGACACGCTGAATCTGGTGGATGTCGACCTTACTACGCCGCAGGGATCGATTGTTCTGCGCGTCAATGGGCACGAAGCCGGTTATCTGGAGCCGCTCAAAGACGGAGACGAGGTAGAAATCTATTGGGACGGTCAGATCAGGAATTCCTGAATACGCTGCTTTCCCGCCGCATGTTGCTGCGGCGGGAATTTTTGCGCCGATTCTTTCCGCACTTCAATTCACCAAGCTCAAAAGTGCCACATACCTATAAAAGAAGCGCTTATTTTTCGCGCTTCGATACATCTATCATTTTTCTCTATGATCTCTTATGATTTTTTATATTTCACCAAAAGCAATTTTCTATTGTAGTCCCCGGCGAATTCCGCTATAATAACCTCACGTCGCAAACCGAAGCAAAGCTTCGGGCGACTGAGAGAACATTGAATCATCAGCTTGGTGGTTTCTAAAACAAGCGGAACTGCTAAACGCTTGTTTCTGATTGGATGATATCATCATCTCACGCCGCGAACCGGAGCGAAACTTTCACATTGAATATTTCAGGCAGTTTTGGGGCCTGCATCGATATTTATGCTATAATCTGAATCATATGGCCAAGGGCCTATGCGGAACAGCCAAAAGGAGCGAATGACATGGATGACTTACTGCTGCAAATTATCGTTGTGTGTACCTGCACGTTTCTGGGGGGATTTATTGATTCCATCTCCGGCGGTGGCGGGCTGATTACACTTCCTGCATATCTTGCCATTGGCCTGCCCCCTCACCTTGCGATGGGAACAAACAAGCTGTCTTCCACAGCCGGTACACTCACGGCGACCATCCGCTACCTTCGGGGCGGAAAAATCCACCTGCGCACGGCAGGGGTTGCGGGCGTGATGGCGCTGTTCGGCGCGGTGCTTGGGGCGCGGCTGAACATGGTGCTGAACGAAGAATATCTGCGCTACCTGCTGCTTGGCGTCCTACCTGTTATCGCTTTCATTACATTGAAAAAGAAGAAAAAAAATCATGGTGAAACAGATGAACACACCCTGCTCAATCCCTCGCTGCTGACGGCGCTGTCCATGGGCATCGGCTTTGTGATCGGTACCTACGACGGATTTTTCGGCCCCGGCACCGGTACGTTTTTGATCTTTCTGTTCACCGGGCTGACCCGTTTTGATTCCACCACAGCCTCTGGAAATGCGAAGGTGGTCAACCTGATGTCCAACATCTCTTCACTGTTAACCTTTGCGCTGGCCGGTAAGGTTATATTTGTTCTGGGTCTGCCGGGCGCGCTGTTCGGCATTCTGGGTAATTACATCGGCTCCGGATTGGCTCTGCGCTATAACACCAAGGTGATTCGACCAATGCTGATCGTTTCTTTGGTTCTTCTGTTCTGCAAGGTGGCATACGACATCGTTCTGCCCTCATAATTCTCCAAAGTAAGATCAATTGTATCCAAATAGGATAACTTTCTATAAAATATACAGAACGTAACACAAATAATACTTTTTAAGAAATTTATAGACTTACCAATACAAAAAACAGATACTGCCGGATGGCGGAAAAACCCGTGTGCTCTGAGCCATTTCTGAAATATAGCCTGCGGGTTTCTTTGTTTTTCGCCCCGGCTCTGCAAAACCGGACAATCTATGTTACTGATCGGATAATTTCTAATGCAATATACATATTGTATTTTATTTTTATCAAAATCAGCAGCTTCCTATCCTTTTATCTCATATTTTTCCGCTGCGTGTGGTTTCTTCGAACGATTTCGACCGAAAACAGGCAGAGTCACACTCCCAAAACAGGTGTTTTTTACGCTTTCCGCGCCGGAGCCACTCCGGTACGGTTCGCTGAATTTCAGCATAAGCCTTCAAAAAAGAGACGGAATTTATTACAGGAGGGAAAAACATGTCAAAAAAATACCATTTGTATCAGGTTGATGCCTTCACCGAACAGCGGTTCCGTGGGAATCCCGCTGGTGTTGTGCTGGACGCGGATGGTCTGACGGAATTTCAAATGCAGGAGATCGCAAGGGAGCTGAACAATTCGGAAACGGCCTTTGTTTTTTCCTCCGACTCCCCGGAGTATGACGTAGAGGTGCGCTTCTTCACACCGGTACGCGAGGTACCCATGTGCGGCCACGCCACGGTTGCAGCCCACTATGTGCGCGCACTGGAACAGAACCTGCCGTCCGGGCGGATCATGCAGAAAATCGGCGCGGGAATCCTGCCCGTTGATATTGTGCGCGAGAATGATTCCATCCGTATTGCGATGACACAGGGGCTTTTCCGCCTGGGGCTTCCGTTTGAAGAGGCGCAAAAGCAGGAGCTTTGTGCTGCGCTTCGCCTTTCCCCCGACCAGCTGCGCGAGGGCTGGCCGATTCAGGAGGTTTCTACCGGGTTCGGCAAAATCATGGTTCCGATTCTGGACGAGGAGGTTCTCGACAATCTGGAGCCGGATTGGGACGCGCTCTGCCGCCTGAGCGAAAAAATCGGCTGCAACGGCTATTATGTATTCGCACCGGCGCCGCAAAACGCCGACTACCTGTACTGCGGCAGAATGTTTGCACCCATCAGCGGCGTGCGCGAGGACCCCGTTACCGGCAACGCAAACGGGCCGCTGGGCGGGTATCTGGCCCACTACGGATTCCAGCAGCCGACAGACGGGCAGCTGCGTTTTTCCGTACTGCAGGGCAAGGCCATCGGCCGGGCCGGAATCATTACGGTAGAAGTCGACCTGCAAAACAAGGAGCCGGTGGAAATCCGGATTTCGGGAAGTGCCGTGATCGTGTTCCGCGCAGAACTGGAATTGTAAGTAAGGGGAATCCGCCTGTGGCGGATTCCCCTTTTTCTTTGCTCTGACAAATAGAAAAATCAAAAACAGGCAAAAGGCAGGAAAATAGGCTATTTCTAATTGGTAAGTATTTCCACTTTACAGATAGAGGAAGCCCCAGTTTTGCTTTCCCTGTTGGTTTTTACCGTTTGACTCAGTAAAACTGCCGGAACCCCTTCCCGCGGCAAGGGATTTGCTTTACAGAAAATCGCCCCCTCTATTCAGACGAAAGGTGTTTTTTTCTGAAAAACAGAACAAAAAGGCGCCTCCGGAACCAGCCGGAGGCGTTTTCATTAATAGTATTTATTACGATAGTATTTATCGTTGAGCAGACGCTTTTTCTTCGTTGGGAACGGATGGCGGCGATAGCGCTTGCGGCCCGGCCCACCCGGAGGCGGTCTGCGAAGAGTGCTGAGCAATACGATCACGACGATGAGAATCCCAAGGCCGATCAGTGCCCAGGAGAGAACCCCCCACCAGTTCATGGTTTTCGGCGTTTGAACCTCCACGCCTGAGGCGATCAGATTATCCACCTCGCTGACTGAACCGGCCGGCGGCAGAGAAATGCCGGAAGAAGAAACCTCAGAAACGCCCCAGAACTCCCCGATCTCACTGCTGGAAATCTCAGAGGAAGAAGCCTGCGACGACACGACCTTTTTCTTCGTCGATTTGGAGGAGGTACTGCGGGACGACGTCGTCTTGGAGGACGCCAGAGAGGAAGACGAGCTTGCCGGTTTGCTGCTTACAGCGGAAGAAGATTCCTGAGCTGGCGGCGCGCTGCTGGCCGGTGCCGAAGAGCTTTGCTGCCCCGGCGTGCTGCCCGGTACGGAGCCCGTGTCACCCGGATTTGTCTGAGACTGGCCTTGTCCACTTGTGGCCGGCTCCGTTGAGGTCGCCAGAACTGGTGTACAAATGAGGGAAAAGCCCAGTATCAGCGTCAGCATAGACACCATTACCTGTTTTCTTCTGAACATGCGCGATTCCTCCATCGATTATTCCTACACTGGTCCTGTATTCCAAAGCCTGCTGTCTTTTTTACACGAATCAGTATAGCAAAAATCGTCGTAAAAAGCAATCTTTGAACTTATTTGTAAGCTTTTTGTAACGGAATCTGTTCCAAGAGCTTCTGCCCCTCTTCCACAGCCGTTATCACCACGTTTTCCGCGTTCTGAACCCACTGGTCCAGCGCGGTAATATCCCATTCTCCGCCCGCTCCCAGAACATGGATGCTCAGGCTGGTTTTCTCTTCGCTCACCAGTACCTGAATCAGCGGCTGACTCTGCCCAAAACCGACCCGCGCGGTCTGGTAATCTACGGTAATAATTCCGCACACCAACATGATCAGGCAGAGTGTTGTAAAAAATGACGCCCAAAAGCAGCGCCTTTCTTTCACATCCTTCACGATTGCTTCTCCTTTTACTTCGAAATACCACTTGAAAAGACGTCATTTCTTCCCCTGCCGAAGAAGAGGAAGAAATGACCGGTTATACAATATAAGACAGAGGATTTACTTCAGCCCCAAAAGCGTTTTGGCAAGGGCCGCGCCGAACAGCTCGCCGGAATAAACCGCTTCGTCCACCGTGTTGACCTCGGTACCGACTTCGACCAGCAAAGACCCCTTTGTCATATTCAGATTGTATTGACGCGGACAGAAATTGAGGGGCCGAGCCAACCCGGGATACAAATCCGACAGCTGCTTCTGAATCCGCACGCCCAAGCGCAGATTGTATTCCCAGTCCGGGAACCCGAGAGTACCGTCGTCGTCACAGCCTGATAAAATCATGACCTGCGCCGCTTTTTTTCCGTTGATCACTGCCGTGGGCTTATACCGCGTTCCGTTCGAGGCCGTCATGGCGTCGCGATGAATATCCAGAGTGACCTGAATGCTGGGATACTGCTTCAAATTTTTGGCCATGGTCTGCTTCGAACGGTTATAGGAGCCATTGTATGCCGGGGAATCGTGGATGGTCGTATCGTGCACCACACCGATTCCCACCGCTTTCAGCTGTGCCGCGATCGCGTTGCCCACCATTACCACACTGCGGGTGGTGTCTGTGCTTCTGCTTTCTGCCCCGGGCGGAACCGAAGTGGCTTCCTGCAGCAAATAAGCCTCCGTCGTATGCGTGTGATAAATCAGCACCTGCGGCTTGCTGTCTGTTTGTATTTTGACCGCAGGTTGTTTTCCTAATTCAGCTTTAATGTCAATTTTGTGATTTTGGTTGGTGTTCTTTACAAAAATATTCTCATACTGCACGCCGGAGTTCTGAATCGCCAGCTCTTGAATCGGTGCGCCGGAGCCGCTGACCGCGGGCGCCTGGCTTTGTGCCGACGAGGTCTGCGAGCTGCTTTCCTGCGCTGAAGAAGAGGGAGAGGAGCTCTGAACCTCTGCCGGGTCGCGCACCGCTTCGGAGGATTCCTCCGGCTGGTTGTGCTCCGTTTCAGGATTTTGATCGATGTCCTCTTCCGTAAGGCCTGTACGCAAAAGCGCCGTCGCTCCGTCGGGCATAATGAATCCGGCGGCAGCCAGCGCTGCCGCTTCTCTTTGGGCCAGCACCTGCGGCCCAAGACGTGAGATAAAACAGGCGACGGAAATCACGGCAACCACCAGAGCCGCCGCATTGCGCAGCGGCGAGCTTCCGCCTCTTTTTTTCTTTTTGAAATTGATAATCTTCATATGCTTCTCCCCAAACAGACTCTATCTATTGGTATGCGTCAACGCTTGGGGATATACCTTTCGCTTACGGTGCGGTCAGCATTGTCAGATCCTCTACAGAAAGGCTCGGATTCAGCGCGCGGTTGATTCCCATGGCCAGCATTTGGGCGGCTCTGGATACCAGCAGATCGATCTCTCTGGGCGTGACCACCATACGCGCGCCGCGCGGCGTCAGCTTTTCTTCGCTCCGCTCTGTGCGGATGCGGTCGCCCCCAAACAAATCGAGCGCCAGTGTTTCCACATCCACCACGGTGGGAACGCCGATGCCGATCACCGGTACGCTCATCGTGTGCTGGTCGATGCGCGGGCGCAGGTTTCCCACTCCCTCACCGGGGGAAATACCGGTATCGCTCAGCTGCACGGTACAGCCAAGCCTGGCCAGACTGCGTGCGGCAAGTGCATCGATCACCACAACTGCGCTCGGATGCAGCTGCTTGCAGATTCCCTGCAAAAACTCCACCGTTTCAAGGCCGGTATCGCCCAGCACGCCGGGAGTGATCACCGCTGCGCCGCGCAGGCCGGTCAGCCCCGTTACCCGCGCAAGCTCGCCTTTAATATGCCGTGTGGCAAGCACCCGCGCCGTCGTCTGCGGGCCGAGCGCATCCGGCGTAATCTGCCGGTTGCCGAGCCCCGCCACCAGCACAAGGCCCTCCTCCGGCAGCAGAGCCGAAATTTCCTTGCGCAAAAGCTCCTGACACTCATCCTCCAGATCTACCGTGTCTGAAATCGGGGGCATTTCAAGAGTAACATAATTTCCCATTTCCTTGTTCAGTTGCTTTGCTCCCTCCGGCCCCTCTACGCGGATGCGCGTAATTTTACAACTGCCGTGCTGCTCCTCGGTCTGTGAAATATCCGGGAACGGATGCGTAATCGTTTCGGTGGCTTCAATCGCCAAATCCGTGCGAAAAATCATTGCATTTTCTCCTCTCTTGTGATATACTCATTAAGTTATTAAGGCTTTGCGAAAAGTAAGAAAAAATTCTTGCATTTTTTCTTTTTTTATGCTAAGATTTCTGTTACATGACAGATGCGACAAAGGAGGTGTGACTATGCCGAATATTAAATCAGCCAAGAAGCGCGTTAAGGTAATCGCGACTAAGACTCTTCAGAACAAAGCGATCAATTCTGCTTTGAAAACAGAGATTAAGAAGGCCAGCCTTGCTCTTGAGGCTCAGGCTGAGGACAAGGCGGAGGCTGTTCGTATTGCGATAAAGAAGATTGACCAAGCTGCTGCTAAAGGAATCCTTCACAAAAAAACCGCCGCCAGAAGGAAGTCTGCCCTTGCCCGCAAACTGAACACAACCAGTGCGTCCTGATGCAGGTTGTTTTCTAAATCTTTGTATTGAAAAGCAGAGCTTTGTGCTCTGCTTTTTTTACTTTCAGAATACCGCTTTTCACATTCGTCCACTTCCCTTGTGATTCGAATCCATCACAAACCGTGAAGGATGACTGGATTTTTTCCTGCTTCGGCGGGAAGAGAGTGGTATTTTTTACTTTTTCATTACGGATTGCGTGTGAATTGACTTTTGCGTGATTTTTGGGTATCATAAAGACAAACGGATGAATTGAATGAACACAGGGAAGCTTAATTTGTTTTTGGAGGCGTTTTGTAATGAGGAAAAACAATACGTTGGCACTGATCCTTGGAATTGTTTCCGCTGCCGTTGCGGTAGCTGCTATCGTCACGACCACGCTTCTGTTCCTTGAAAAGAAGAAAAAGGACGAAGAAGAGCTGGAGCATTATTTGGATTACTCCATCCAGTAAGTGAAAGCAAAAAATCGGGCAGGGTAACAGGAGCTTTTGTTCCCGTTCCTGCCCGTTTTGTTTTGTTACGACTTATCGCCCGGCTTTGCAATGAGCGCCGCAAGGTAACCGAAGAATACCGCGGCCGCGATTCCCGCAGCGCTGGAGGTAACGCCGCCCATCAGCGCGCCAAGCAGGCCATGCTCGCGCACCGCTTCTTCCGTCCCCTTGGCCATCGCGTAGCCAAACCCGGACAGCGGCACTGTGGCCCCGGCACCGGCGAACTGCACCAGCGGCTCGTACAAGCCAACCGCCGTTAAAATGACGCCGAGCGTGACAAACATCACCAAAATCCGGGCGGGGGTCAGCTTTGTTCTGTCGATCAATATCTGACCGACCACGCAGATCAGACCGCCTACCACAAAAGCCTTGATATATTCCATGGATTCAGATCCTTTCCGATTTTTCAAGGTCTATTGTTTCCGCCGTGCCCTGCAATTATGTATCGCGAAGCAGCCGAACAAGCCCCCTGCCAAAAGCAGCGTTTTCTTCCCGCCTTTTCTGCGGAGAACAATCGATGCTGTTTTTCTGGTAGTATCATGATAACAGCGCGATAAAATTCACCGTAAGGAGTGATTCCACTGAAAAAAATGATCTTTTTTGACATAGACGGAACCCTGCTTGCCTCCGGCAAAGAGGGATATTTTGTGCCGGACGGAACACTGCAGGCCATTGAGCTTGCAAAGCAAAACGGGCACGGGGTGGCCATCTGCTCCGGCCGGCAGGAACCGTTCATCCGAAAGATGTTCGGGGACTTTTTTACAAGTTACATTGCGATGAACGGCACCCATGTGGTATACGAGGGAGAAACGATTCTGCAAAAATTCTTCCCACCCGAGCGCGTGCTCGAAATCATGGAGCATTTTGATTCATTCGGCGTTTCCTATAATTTTGTCGGCATGCGCCACGGCTGGGGCCGGAATTTAACCCTTGAAATGACCGCGCTTTTGAACCGGGTTTACAATCTGGGGGATTACATCGTCACCGACTGGGAACCGGAGCAGGTACAGGCTGGCGCTGTGGACTGCATCTTTACCGATCAGGGTCACTATGAGAGGTGCCGCCCGGCGTTTACTGGTTCGATGGTGCTGAATCTGCACCCGGGCGGCCACTCGGGCGATCTGTCCTTCCCGAATCAGGACAAGGCCGAGGCCATCCGCTTTTTCTGCCAGCATACCGGAATCGACCTGAAAGATACAATAGCCTTTGGCGACGGTACGAACGACGTGACCATGCTGAAAACCGTAGGGATCGGCGTGGCCATGGAAAACGGTGTGCCCGAAGCCAAAGCCGTTGCCGATTATATCACGGATTCCATGCTCTGCGGCGGAATTGAAAAAGGCCTGCGGCATCTGGGCCTAATCTGACCAAAGTACGCGTCCCGCGAATCAAACGATTTTGCGGCTGCGCGGCTTTCCTGACGTCTGGGGAAGGAACACCGCTTTCAATTAACGCATAACATAGCGATCAGACGGATGCGCCGCCTGCGCTGAGGGGGAAACGATATGCCAACCGCTCTTTTGCTTGTGTTTGAAGTCATCGGCACAGTGGCTTTCGCGATTTCGGGCGCCATTATTGCCATGCAGCACAAGCTGGATTATTTCGGGATTTTTTTGCTGGCCGTCACCACTTCGATCGGCGGCGGCGTTTTGCGCGATATCATTCTGGGGGTGTCTCCCCCCGTCGGACTGGTGAATCCCATTTACTTAATCGTTGCATCGATCACTACATTCCTTCTGCTGGCGCTCGGCCGCTTCCGCCGGTTTGTGAGCGGCGGAAGCCCCATCTACACCTGGAGCTACTATATCTCCGATGCCCTGGGCCTGGCGGTATTCACCGTAATCGGTGTGGACGCCGCGATTTCTGCCGGGTATGAAAAAGAAGCCTTCCTGTGCATCTTTGTCGCTATGCTCACCGGTGTGGGCGGCGGCATGATCCGCGACATTCTGGTACAGCGGATTCCCGTGATCCTGCGACGCGAAATCTACGCTCTGGCCTCTGTGGCGGGCGGACTGCTGTATTACTTAGCCCGGACGCAGGTCCCGCAGTCTGTTGCCGTGCTGCTCAGTGTACTCCTTACGGTGAGTATCCGGATGTTGAGCCTGTACTTCAACATACACATTCCTTCTATTGCGTCACAGGAAGACCAAGAGGAGCCGAACACATCCGAATAACATAAAAACAGCACCCTGAGCCGGTTCGTATCCTCGGCTCAGGGTGCTTTGTTCTGTATAATATGTTGTTATTTGCTCTGCAGGCGAACCTCAAGGCCGACGCTGCCGATCTCGGTATTGATCTTGGTATTGGAATCCACCGGATAAGCGCATACGCCTTCTTCGCTTTCAATGACCTTCGGCGGAAGAATATCGCAGGTGACATTCTTTTCTGACAAGGCGATCATCGCCTTGCCGCTGATGATATTGGAAATCTCACCGATCGCAGAGGTGACAAAGTCGTCTACCTCGTTCACTTCCATCCCACCGGTCATGATGCGCACCATTTCAAGCATCGTTTCTTTCGGGAACGTGTACAGAATATCCCCCGTTAAATCGCCGGTCACGCCGATGGAAATAGTCAGGTTGCCGCAGGCATCCTCCCCGGGCGCAATGGCGCTTTCCGAAATCTTCTGCAGATCGAGCATCAGCTCGAACACCTCGCGGGTTGCTTCAAAAAAAGAAAGGTGCAGTGTGTTATTCATGAGCTTCCTGCTCCTTCCTTTTGGCAAAATTCGCGATCTTCTGATCCTCAGAGGCCACATGGTTGATCAGCCAGGCCAGCAGGCGCCCCGCAAACTGCTGCATCAGCTGCTCCTGATAGCCGTTTTCCTCATATTGGCGCGAAACGTCCAGCACATAGGCCACCATCTCCTGATGCAGCTTTCTGTGCGACGGCAGCTCGGGATACCCCAGCTCGCGCTGCAGGTTTTCCTCATCGCGAAAATGCGTAACCACATAATCCTTCATAAAATCCAAGGTCTGATTGACCTGTCCGGTCTTTTGCTCCCATGGAACCGGCTTTCTGACGATCTCAACAAAATCGGTCACACGCCGAAACAGCTCCTGATGCTGCTCGTCGATCAGCGGAACCCCAAGCATATATTTTTCTTTCCAGAGCATGGTAACTCCCCTTTCGCTCAACACATTCGCGGTAATTCGACTTTTTCCGCAGAATTTACTAGATTATACCATATTGTGTATCCAAAAGAAAACCCCGCCCGGGACGCCGAAACAATAAAATGTTCCGACATTCCGGGCGGGGAAGAGTTTATGCAAGAATTTTTTTCGACGCCATCTGTGCGGCCAGACTTGGAACGATCTTTTGCGGGGTCTTTTCCTCCGCTTTTTTCTGCGCGGGCGCTTTCACTGTGGGGTCCGACAGAATCAGGGGCTTCTGCAAATCGCACGCATCGTTCCACTGCTGAACAGAAACAGAAGTTGCGGCCATGTACCATTTTTTCTGCGGCAGACGGTACGAAATCATCATGCGCAGCGTGTCGCCGTCCGCGTATACGGTGCTGCGGTATAGCCAGGTTTTATGCAGGATCACCGGGTTGTCGCTCGGGTAGAACGGCACACCCTTTGTAAAGTGGATTCCATCGGTGGATTTGGACAAGAACAGCGCGAAAGAATAATCCCTCTGCCGAATGCCTGTCTGGAGCAGATAATAAACGCTCTGATAGTGGATCATATCCTGATGCCACGGCAGGTATCCTTCCGGCAGCTCGATGGAGCATTGCTGCGGATCACTCCACGTCGCTCCGTCAACGCTTTCCGCATGCATCAGCCGTTTTTGAGCTGTGGTATACCAGAACTCATACTTTTTATCCTCATAGTTGACGGCAAGGCTGATCAGGCCCTTGTTGGATTTCTGCATCAACTGCGGCACGGACCAGTTCAGACCGTCTTTGCTGACGGTGCGGTAATAATAATCCGTGCTGGAGTCCGCACGATTCGTCTTTGGATTTCCTTTATTATAGCGGTACCACATCTCCATTTTATTGCCGCACATCACCAGGTGGGAATCGGAATAGTGCGCGCCGATCTTCACATCGGAGGGAATTCCTGTAATCGGGTTTTTCAGCCCGGCGGGCGTTACCCAAGTTTTCCCGTCGTTCGAAGTGACAATGCAGGGGTTTTCATAATCATCATTTCCAAACGGGTACGGTGTAACAGACATCCAGTATTCATACCCGTTCCAGCGCTTGGGGAAATACAGAATTTTGGGATGCGTGGCCTGATTATATCCGTCATACGTGGGAACAGCGGCGAGATCGTACATTTTTTGAAGGGTCAAAAAAGACGTGCTGAAGCTTCCGCGATCCACCAGGGGCTTTTTTGCGGGCTTTGCGGCAAAGCGCTTCCCTATGCTTTGACCGGCCGGCTTTACCACGGTCTGCGGGACTTCCTGCGCATTGGATACCTCGGTCACTCCCACTGATTTTTGATTCGGAGAACAGCCTGCCGTCATTGACACAAAAGTGCAAAATGCGACAAGTGTTACAGCCAAACAACGACGGATATTCGTCATATCTGAACACCTTCTTCCCGGTATTAACAAAGCTGCTTGTATAATATGACGATATATTACGGGAACAAAAATGAAAAGTCAATGAGAATAACGGAACTGTAATCATTCTGGCAAATCGCGGGTAAGCGACTGGAAAAGGATGGCGTTTCCCCATTTTATTCCAAAAAGCACATTTGGCGCCTTCCCGTATCCTGCCCTTTTTGCCGCGGATTTTTGGTTCTGCGCAAAGGAAAAAACAGGGCGCGTACCCTAAAAGCCGAAGCTTCTGAGGCACATGCCCTGTTCGTTGATATTACGGATGCAGAGTAATGCAAGAGTTACTGGCGCCGCAAAGGCGCTGCTGACCGCATTTTTTTATTTTTATTTCGCAGCGGCTCTCTTTTCCTTGATCGCAGCCTGAGCAGCAGCCAGGCGAGCGATCGGAACACGGAAGGGGGAGCAGGAAACATAGTCGAGACCGGTGCGGTGGCAGAATTCCACAGACGTGGGATCGCCGCCGTGCTCGCCACAAATGCCGACATGCAGGTGCGGGTTTGCCGCGCGGCCCTTCTCGGTCGCCATTTCCACGAGCTTGCCAACGCCCTTCTGGTCGATATGAGCAAAGGGATCGGACTCGTAAATCTTATTCTCGTAGTAGTAATCGAGGAACTTACCGGCGTCGTCACGGCTGAAGCCGAAGGTCATCTGGGTCAGGTCGTTGGTACCGAAGCTGAAGAAGTCCGCTTCCTTCGCGATCTCGTCCGCTGTCAGAGCGGCACGGGGAATCTCGATCATGGTGCCGACCTCATACTTCATCGAAATGCCGGACTCCGCGATGAGCTTATCCGCGGTGGAGGTAACGACGTCCTTTACGAACTTGAGCTCTTTGACCTCGCCGACGAGCGGGATCATGATCTCGGGAACGATGTTGATGTTCTTCTTGCGGGAAATATTGATCGCCGCGGTAATCACAGCGGTGGTCTGCATCTCTGCGATTTCCGGATAGGAAACCGTCAGGCGGCATCCGCGGTGGCCCATCATCGGGTTGAACTCGTGCAGGCTCGCGATGACCTCTTTGAGCTCTTCAACAGTCAGGCCAAGCTCCTCGGAAATCTCTTTGATATCCTCTTCCTTGGTGGGCAGGAACTCATGCAGAGGCGGGTCGATGAAGCGGATGACGACCGGCAGCTCTTCCATCACGTCGAAAATGCCCTCAAAGTCGCTCTGCTGGTAGGGCAGGAGCTTTGCCAGCGCCTTGCGGCGGGCATCCGTGGTTTTGGCAACGATCATCTCGCGCATCGCTTTGATGCGGTCGCCCTCAAAGAACATGTGCTCGGTACGGCACAGGCCGATGCCCTGCGCGCCGAACGCCTTGCCCTGAGCTGCGTCGTGGGGGGTATCCGCATTGGTGTAAACCTGCAGACGGCGTACCTGATCCGCCCAGTGCATATATTTGTCAAAGTCGCCGGAGATGGAGGCTTCTACGGTGGGCATCGCCTGGCCGTAGATGCTGCCGGTGCTGCCGTCGATGGAGATATAGTCGCCCTCGCGGATGGTCTGGCCGCCCAGGGTGAAGTATTTCTCTGCCTCGTGCATGGCGATCTCACCGCAGCCGGATACGCAGCAGGTTCCCATGCCGCGCGCAACAACCGCCGCGTGAGAGGTCATGCCGCCGCGAACGGTCAGAATGCCCTGTGCAACTGCCATACCCTCAATATCCTCAGGGGAGGTTTCCAGACGAACGAGAACAACCTTCTCGCCCTTGTCGCTCCACGCCTTGGCGTCTTCGGCGCTGAACACCACACGGCCGCAGGCCGCTCCGGGGGATGCTGCCAGGCCCTTGCCGATCGCCTGAGCCTTCTTCAGCTCGGCGGGATCAAACTGGGGATGCAGCAGCGAATCGAGCTGCTTGGGCTCTACGCGCAGAACCGCTTCTTCGGTGCTGATCTTGCCCTCTTCCACCAGGTCTACGGCGATTTTCAGAGCGGCGGCCGCGGTGCGCTTGCCGTTTCTGGTCTGCAGCATATACAGCTTGCCGTTTTCAATGGTGAACTCCATGTCCTGCATGTCGGTGTAGTGGTCTTCCAGACGCTGAGCAGTCTCTGCAAACTGGGTGTAAACCTCGGGCAGAGTGTCCTTCAGGTGGTCGATCGGCTCGGGAGTACGGATACCGGCCACAACGTCTTCGCCCTGTGCGTTGATCAGGTACTCACCGAACAGCTTCTTTTCGCCGGTAGCAGGGTTGCGGGTGAACGCAACGCCGGTGCCGGAGGTATTGCCCATGTTGCCGAACACCATGGACTGCACGTTGACCGCGGTGCCCCAGTCATACGGAATTTCGTTGATGCGGCGGTATACGTTCGCACGGGGGTTGTCCCAGGAACGGAACACGGCCTTTACGGCTTCCATCAGCTGTACGCGGGGCTCGGTGGGGAAATCGGTTCCCTTTCTCTCGCGGTACAAAGCCTTAAAGCGAACGACCAGGTCCTTCATGTCCTCGGTGTCGAGCTCGGTGTCCTGCTTGACACCCTTCTCTTCCTTCTTCGCATCGATCACGCGCTCAAAGTCGCTCTTTGGGATCTCCATCACAACGTCGGAGAACATCTGGATGAATCGGCGGTAGGAGTCGTAAGCAAAGCGGGGATTGCTGGTCAGTGCGGCCAAACCCTCCACCACGGTATCATTGAGACCTAGGTTAAGAATGGTATCCATCATGCCGGGCATGGAAGCACGGGCGCCGGAACGCACGGAAACCAGCAACGGGTTTTTGACATCGCCGAATTTTTTGCCGCAGATCTCTTCCATCTTGGCCAAATATTCAGAAATCTGCCCCTGAATTTCCTCATTGATCTGTCTTCCGTCATTATAATACTGGGTGCAGGCTTCCGTTGTAATCGTAAAACCCTGCGGTACGGGCATTCCCAGTACTGTCATTTCTGCCAGGTTGGCTCCTTTGCCGCCCAGCAGGTTTTTCATGCTGCCGTTTCCTTCCGAAAACAGGTACACATACTTATGACTCATTCTTCTACCTCCTATAATTTTAAGGAATCTATTGAACCAATTATCCTTTGTTAGGATAAACGATTGGACATCTATTGTGGATTATATCAAAATCATCATTAAAAATCCATCCTATTTTACATATAATATAATAATTTTTTATGAAGATTCTTCCTGGTTTGATCGCTGGAAAAGCCCGAAATCATGGGATTAGTAATTCTTTCACAAATATTTCGTCACAGAATTATCAATAATTACAAGTTCCCCTCCATTACGCACTGTGCGGTCACACTTTTTCTGTAGGTTTCTCATTAAATGAGAAAAAAGTGATCGAATCTATTGCAGGCGAACAGAACCGTATGGTATAATTTGGAAACTAAATACCCGAATAAAGCTCGGTACAAGAACAAGAAAGAGAATTCCCCGCTCTTTCTGTAGTAATACGGGGCCACCGTCTTCATCCACAACGGATTCGGAAACCGTACAGTGAAATCCTGCAACCGGTCCCCACTTTTCGTGCCCCTATTGGAGTACCGATTGCAGCAATATTTGCTTACAGTTGTTTTTCAGGACGCTTGTGACGTGAAAAAATTTTCGTTTCACTGCGTCCTTTTTTTGTTTTCAGCGGGCAAAAAACACCCGACCCGCTGACTTACCTATCACAGAAGCAATTCATTCGCTGCAAATTGATTTTTATGAAAGGAGGCTCGCACAGCGGTATCTTACATACGGCGGCCTTTCAAATCTCTTTGATTCGCTGAACAGCAGCCTGTACGCCGCAAAAATTCCGGCAGATGGATTGTACTGAAATAAACAATAGAAAAATAAGAGGTGGAATCTACATGAAAAAAAGAATTTTAACAGCATTTTTAGCAACTGCCATGGCGGTAAGCGTTTCTACAACCGCATTCGCAGCAACGGCTGTACCGGGTTATGTCGGCGGATTTTTGGGTACAGACAGCGTCAAACAGACCAATTATGAATACGGTACTTTTTCAGCCTCTTCCGTAACCGCTCAGAAAACGGAGACTCTGCCGTTTGTGGAAGCGGTTCCTCAAATGACCGGTGAAGGCGACCTCATTTTTGTTGATGTTGTCAAGCAGAAGGAAATCTCTTACGCCGCTGTTCCTGTCGGAGCCGTTCTTTCGGTTGCTCCTGCTGCAGGATATCAGTTTGCAGGGTCTACCCACACAACCGTGAATTATTTCGCCAAGAACAGCGGCGGTGCTTTTGCAGAGGAACAGGATTCCATTTCTCTGCAGAACGGCGGAACTTCCTATACGATTCCGGCCGCATCCGCTGGAAAACTGATCGCTATTCAGACCAGCGTGGTAAACTCCAGGGGTGAAAATCCCGAAACCTTCTACGCTTATTTCTATGTTGATTCCTCCGCTCCCGCTTCGTCCTCTCAGGTGACCGGCACAACCCAGCCCACCACCACACCGGTTGTGGCCCCTGCTGCGACTGGTACCTACAAGAGCGATACCGGCAAGCACCTGAACATAAAAGCCAACGGCGTTTACCAGTTCAAGATCACTTCTCTCAACGGCAAGCAGCCCACCTTTAACGTGGCGGGCAGCTCTTTTAAAGTCACTTTTAACGGCAAGCGCGGCAACGACTATCTGTACCTGGTAAAGGCGGTCGGAAAAGCCGGCCAGTATGGCGGCGTATACATCAACGGCGAAAAGACTGCCAGCACCACCATTTCCATCGTGAAATAATTGTATTGCTAAAATGAAATATTGGAGGAATTTCATCTGCCCGAAACAGCGGAATTCCTCTCTGTGAAATCTGCACTTTGCTTTAAAAGAAGTAAAGTGCAGATTTTCTCTAAAAAGAGAATAGAAATCGTCTTTTTTCTAACGCAATAGAAACAATCTTTTAACAAAACAACAAAATAGGTCTTGAAAAATTTTGATGATATGCGATAATAATACCGTATGATTATTTGCGAAACTGACGGAGGATTCACTATGGAAAACTGTGCCATTATCCTTGCGGCGGGTGAGGGAAAGCGGATGAAGTCCCAAGGGCCCAAGGTATTGTGTCAGGTTTTGTTCAAACCCATGCTCGAGTGGGTGATCGACGCTGTGGAAGGCGCCGGAGTTTCAAACGTATGCGTCGTAACCGGGCACCTGCACAGCGAAGTGGAATCCTTTTTGGATGGCTTAGCCAAAACAAAGCAGCGTACTGCTCCTTTTGAGCATGTGTTTCAGGCGGAGCAGAAAGGTACCGCGCACGCCGTTATGATGGCGGAGCAGTTCCTGCGCAGCCACAGCGGCGCAAACGTACTGATTTTGAGCGGCGACGCGCCGTTTCTTGACCCCGAAACCATCCGCTCTGCTCTGGCGGAGCATATGGAACAAGGACAGGCCGTTACGGTGATTTCCGCAGAGCCGGCCGACCCGTTCGGGTACGGGCGCATCGTGCGCGACAGCAAAACGGGTGCTTTACGGGCCATTGTAGAAGAAAAAGAAGCCGACGCGCCGACAAAGCGGATTCGGGAGATCAACTCGGGGGCTTACTGGTTCCGGGTAGACAGTCTGCTTTCGGTGCTGCACGATATCCAAAATAAAAACAGCACGGGCGAGTATTACCTGCCCGATGCGATACGGCTGCTCCTTTCGCGTGACCAGCGCGCCGGCGCATTTTTAACCGGTGACAGCAATGTCGTGCTGGGCGCGAATGACCGAAAACAGCTTTCTGAACTGAACTCGATCGCCAAACAGAATGTTTTACTGCGTTTGATGGCTGATGGAGTCGATATTCCCTGCCCGGACGGCATTCTCATCGGGCCCGACGTAACCGTGGGACCCGATACCAAAATTCTGCCCGGCAGCATTTTGACCGGCCGCACCTGCATCGGCGCGGGCTGCATCATCGGCCCCAACGCTCTGCTGGAGGACACCACCGCCGGAGACCGCTGCGTGCTGCAAAATGTGCAGTGCCGCGGCATTACCCTGAAAGACGAACAAACGCCTGACCCATTCACCACTCTGCGCGCCTAAAGCGCGTACTGATACACTAACGTCTATAAACCGCCGCCGTTTGGCGGCCAAACTGTTTAGGGGGATTTTTTCAATGAATTTTCATGGTAAGGATATCAAGATTTTCGCGGCGAACGCAAGCCCGCAAGTCGCCCGGCAAATTGCAGATTGCCTTAGCCTGCCCATGGGGAAATCAGAGGTTTCTACCTTTAGCGACGGGGAAATTGCCATGTCGTTGTTTGAATCTGTTCGCGGCTCGGACTGTTTTATTGTGCAGTCGACCTGCGCGCCGGTAAACAACAACATCATGGAGCTGCTCATCATGATCGACGCGATGAAGCGTGCTTCGGCCGCCCGTATCACCGCGGTTATTCCGTACTTCGGCTATGCCCGCCAGGACCGTAAGGCCAAGGCCCGCGACCCGATTTCTGCAAAGCTGGTGGCTGATCTGATCACCACCGCCGGAGCCGACCGGATCCTTACCATGGATCTGCACGCACCTCAGATTCAGGGCTTCTTCAACATTCCCGTGGATCACCTGCTGGGCGCTCCGATTCTCTCTTCTTTCCTGAAAGACAGAGTGGGCAACAACAGCGATGATTATGTCGTGGTTTCCCCCGACCTCGGCTCTGTTACCCGTGCCCGCAATTTTGCCGCCCGCATCGGCAGCCCGCTTGCGATTATTGACAAGCGCCGCCAGAAAGCCAATGTATCCGAAGTCATGAACATCATCGGCGACGTTCGCGGCAAAAAAGTCATTTTGGTGGACGACATGATCGATACTGCCGGCACTCTGTGCAACGCCGCCACCGCTCTGGTGGAAGTCGGCGGAGCGATCGAAGTGACCGCCTGCGCAACACACGGCGTGCTTTCCGGCCCTGCGGTGGAGCGCATCAAGAACAGCTGTATTTCGGAACTGATTCTGCTGGATACCGTTCCGGTACCGGAAGAGAAGCGTCTGCCGAACTTTACGATTCTGCCGGTGGCTCCTCTGTTTGCAGAAGCCATCGAGCGCATTTACGAAGACAAGCCGGTTTCCCCCATGTTTGTGTGATTCTGCACAAACGGAATGCCGGATGCGGGGCAGGGGGTACCTCTGCCCCGTTTTTGATACAAAGCAGATTCAGGCGGGACGGAATTTTTTCCGTCCCGCCGAGCCTGAATCTGCAGGCCGCTGAAACTGTAAGGCGATAAACACGGCAGAGACAGAAACCTCCTTGTTTGGACGCGACTGACCTTTGCGGAGCGAAACCGCCCTGCGGGCATACAGCGGCGCAGAAAGCAAAATGGTTCGATTATATTACGGTTGCACTACTTTTCGGCGGTCTGGCGGGGCGGAATCTTTCCGCCCCGCCATAAGCCTTTTCCAGAATTTCTTCCAGCAGAGGTGTCATCATGCTTAAATCGATCTTTTCCCGGCCCGCGGTCATTCCCGGCCCCGTACAGGCAATCATTGTCGGCCTTGGCAACCCCGGGCGGCAGTACGAGCAGACCCGGCATAACACCGGCTTTATGGTGCTGGATCGCCTGGCCCAAACGCTGGGCGTGAAAATCGACCGCCTGAAATTCAAGGGTCTGTGCGCAGAAGCGACGTTCGGCGGAAAAAAGGTGCTGCTTTTGAAGCCCTCCACCTTTATGAACCTGAGCGGACAAAGCGTGATCGAGGCCATGCGCTTTTATAAGCTTCCCCCTGAGCAGGTGATCATCGTATTCGACGATATTTCGCTCGCGCCGGGCCACCTGCGCATTCGCCGCAAGGGCAGCGACGGCGGGCAGAACGGAATGAAGAATATCATCTACCTTTCGGGCAGCGACGCGTTCCCGCGCGTGAAAATGGGCATCGGCGCCAAGCCGAACCCCGAGTGGAACTTGGCGGACTGGGTGCTTTCCACCTTTTCTGCGCAGGAGGCGAAAAACCTGAGCGAGGCCATCGACCACGCGATCCATGCACTCGAACTGATGGTGCAGGGAAAAACCGATGAGGCCATGAACCGGTTTAATTCCTAAAACCGTTCGCTCCGCCGCAAAATCCGACCGACTTTTCCTGTTTGGTTTCGTATTCTGAATAAGGAAGCGAATCCGGATGATCTTTTTCCGTAATGCAAGGAGCTTTCCATGAAATTTCTCACCACCGCCGTCAGCGCGCTGAAGGAATTCTCCGCGCTGGATCAGGCTGTAAAATCCAAGTCCCTCCCGGCAGCCGTCACAGGGCTTTCGGGGATCCACAAGGCCAATATCATCTATTCGCTCTGCGCCCTGAACGGACGCAGAGCCTTTGTTGCTGCCTCCGAAGAATCGGAGGCGCAGCGCCTTTTCGATGACCTGACCGCCATGGGCATGCGCCCCGCGCTGTATCCCCTGCGCGATTTCAACTTCCGCGATACACAGGGCAGCTCGCACGAATACGAGCATCAGCGTTTGCACGCGCTCTCGTGCTACCTGACCGGCGGCTGCGACTGCGTGATCTTCTGCATGGATGCCGCCCTCCAGTATACACTGCCGCCCGAAGAGCTGCGGCGGCGCACCGTTACGCTGCGCACCGCCCAGCAGATCACGCCGGATGCGGTCGTGAGCATTCTGGTCTCGTGCGGATATGAGCGCGCTGACCAAATCGAGGGTACCGGTCAGTTTGCGCTGCGCGGCGGCATTCTCGACTTTTTCACGCCCGACGCGGAACATCCTGTGCGCGTGGAATTCTGGGGCGACGAGATCGACACGCTGTCGTTCTTTGACCGTGAAACGCAGCGCCGCACCTCCTCCATTGACGAGATCACGATCGCCCCTTCGGTAGAAGCGCTGATCGAACATCCGGCCATGCTGGCGGAAAAAATCCGACGCCACGCCGCTACTTTGCGCGGAAAAACAGCGGCCGCCGCCCGCGAGATTCTGGAGGCCGAGGCCGACAAGCTCTCTGCCGGGGCCATGCTGGGCTGCGCGGATAAATTTATTCCCTTTCTTTATGACAAGCCTGCCACCGTATTTGATTATGCGGACGAAAACACCCTGCTGTTTGTTTCAGAGCCGGTCAAAAACAAGGAAAAGGTCCGCACTTCGCTATGGCAGTGGGGCGAGGATTTAAAGGACTACCTTTCCCACGGCATTTTGTGCCGTGGGCTCGACACCTACAGCGAAGACTGGCAGTACGCGCTGGAACAATTTCTTTCGCTCGGCGCGATCTATCTGGATGCTTTTGCGCGCGGCAGCTACGAAACCCCGGTACGCGTGCTGGAAAATATGAACGTGCGCCAGAATTCGGTGTGGAGCGGCAGCATGCAGCTTTTGACCGAGGACGTGCAGGCGATGCTGCACAACCACTGGTGCTGCGTGGTTCTGGCCGGAAGTGAACGCGCGGCGCAAAACACCGCCGCCGACCTGCAGAATCAGGGCGTGAATGCCGTGTATCTTGCCGATCCGCAGCAGCTTTCGCCCGGGCAGGTCATCGTGACGGAAGGCGGTCTTTCCGCCGGCATGGAATACCCCGGCGCTCATTTTGGGCTCATCACCCACGGGCGTCTGCTCTCTCAGCGCAAACAGAGCCGCAGCAAGCGCTCGAAAAACAGCCAGGAGATCTACAGCCTTTCCGACCTGAATCCCGGCGACTATGTGGTACATTCCGCACACGGTATCGGCGTGTTCGAGGGCATCCACAAAATCAGCATGCAGGGCATCGTCAAGGACTACCTCAAGCTGCGCTACGCCAAAAACGACACGCTGTATGTGCCGGTAACGCAGCTCGATCTGGTATCGAAATACATCGGCCCGCGGGAGGACGCACAGGTGCGCCTGCACCGTTTGGGCGGCTCCGACTGGCAGAAGACCAAGGCGCGTGTCCGCTCCGCCGTGAAGGACATGGCCAAGGAGCTGATCAAGCTCTACGCACAGCGCATGAACGCCAGGGGCCACGCGTTCGCCGCGGATACGGAATGGCAGCACGACTTTGAATCTCACTTTGAATTTGAGGAGACAGAGGATCAGCTGCGCTGTATTGAAGAAATCAAGGTCGACATGGAACGGGAATCCCCCATGGACCGCCTGCTGTGCGGCGACGTGGGCTTCGGCAAAACGGAGGTGGCCCTGCGCGCCGCGTTCAAGTGCGTCAGCGACTCCAAACAGTGCGCCATGCTGGTACCCACTACAATCCTTGCGTGGCAGCATTATCAAACGATCATCAAGAGGATGGAGGGTTTCCCCGTACGGGTAGAGCTTCTGTCCCGCTTCCGCTCGCCCAAACAGCAGGAAGAGATTTTAAGCCGTCTCAAACGCGGCGAGGTGGATTTTGTGGTGGGCACACACCGGCTGGTATCGAAGGACGTGCGCTTCCGCGATCTGGGGCTGGTCATCATCGACGAGGAGCAGCGCTTCGGTGTGGCTCAGAAAGAAAAGCTCAAGGAGCTTTGCAAGAACGTGGATGTGCTGACGCTCTCCGCGACTCCCATCCCCCGCACGCTGAACATGGCGCTTTCGGGCATCCGCGATATGTCTGTGATTGAGGAGGCCCCGCATGACCGCCACCCGGTGCAGACGTATGTGCTCGAGCACGACAACGGCATTCTGGCGGACGCCATCCGCCGTGAGCTGCGGCGCGGCGGTCAGGTATATTACCTGCACAACGACATCGGCACCATCGACCGTGTCAGCGCCACGCTGCAGACCCTGATTCCCGAAGCGCGCATCGGTATCGGTCACGGAAAGATGAATGAAAACGAGCTTTCCGAGGTCTGGCGCCGTCTGGTCGATCAGGAAATCGACGTACTGGTCTGCACCACGATCATTGAAACCGGCGTGGATGTGCCGAACGCGAACACACTTATTATCGACAATGCCGACCGCATGGGCCTTTCGCAGCTGCACCAGCTGCGTGGGCGCGTGGGGCGTTCGTCGCGCCGCGCCTATGCTTACCTGACCTTTACCCGGAATAAGGTGCTTTCCGAAATTGCACAGAAGCGCCTTTCGGCCATCCGCGAGTTCACCGAGTTCGGTTCCGGCTTTAAAATCGCGATGCGCGATCTTGAGATCCGCGGCGCGGGTAACATCCTCGGCGGCGAGCAGCACGGCCATATGGAAGCCGTCGGCTACGACCTGTATTTAAAGCTGCTTGGGGAAGCCGTAAGCCAGGAAAAGGGCGAAGCGCCGCCTCCGGGAGAATGTTTGGTGGATTTGCAGATCGAGGCGCATATTCCGGAGGAATATATCGAAAACTTAAACCAAAGGCTGGAAATCTACCGCCGCATCGCGGATATTCGCGGCGACGACGACGCAAGCGACGTGCTCGACGAGCTGATCGACCGTTTTGGCGAGCCGCCGATCTCTGTTCGCGGATTGATCGATGTAGCGCTGCTGCGCAACACGGCGGCCTCTCTGGGCGTGTACGAGATCAAGCAGCAGGGCCCAACGCTGTTGCTGTTTGTGGAGCATGTGGATATGAAACGCATTTCCTCCATGATCAGCGCCCTGCGCTCGCGCGTAATGCTCAGTGCGGGCTCGAAGCCGTATATCAGCGTCCGCGAGGCCAAGGGAGCGTCTCCGCTCGAAACCCTGCGGGAAGCTCTTCGCGCCATGCAGGACACAAAGGACTGATGTTCCAGCTGGATGAGATTTCCATCAATGACTGGACAAAGGCTTTTTCTGCGTGTATAGTTTATAGTAATATCACTTTAAGATGCCCTAAAATGGAAGATTTTTCTTCTTTTCCCTGCTCGCAGCGGAGAAGGAAATCGCTTTTAAAGTGTTATTGATTACAGCCATGAATTTCAAGAAATCGGAGTGTGACGTATGAATTTTCTGAAAAGACTGACGGCATCTCTTCTTTGCGTTGCGATGCTGACAGG
The DNA here is from genome assembly GCF_000277625.1 of Clostridium sp. MSTE9. NCBI lineage: Bacteria > Bacillati > Bacillota > Clostridia > Eubacteriales > Clostridiaceae > Clostridium > Clostridium sp. MSTE9. The sequence continues at coordinate 11,708 of NZ_AKFU01000011.1, read as the reverse complement.
CATGACGGCCTGCTCGGGACCGGACAAGACCTGGGCAGCCAAAACAAATGAGAAAACCCTCCCCATCGGCGTATATATCTATTATGAATATCTGGCCTACCAGAACGCTTCCACCAAGGTGGAGGATTCCACAAAGCCGGTTCTGGAGCAGAAGATCGAAGATACCGACGCAACCCAGTGGATCAAGAAGAAAGCGCTGGATTACACCAAGCTGCTGTTCGTCATTGATAATAAGATGAAAGAGCTGAAGCTTTCATTGACCGACGCGGAAACCAAAGAGATTGACAGCACGGCGACCAGCCAGTGGTCCTCTTACAAAGACACGCTGGAGGGCTACGGCATCTCGAAGGAATCCTTCTCGATGGCCACTGCGGAATTCAACACAAAATCTTCCAAGGTATTCGAGGCGATCTATGGAGCGAAAGGCTCCAAGGCTGTCAGCGATGCCGACCTGAAGACGTATTTTGAAAAGAATTATACCGATTTTTCCTATGTGATGATCCCGCTGTACAACCCCACCACGTATGCCGCGCTGGATGAAAAGACCGAGAAGGAGTACAAGCAGTTCCTCGACGATCAGGCCGCGGCTCTGAACAAGGGCAGCACCACCTTCGACGCGGTTTCCACCGCGGTGCAGAAGAAGCTGAGCCTCGACTACGCTCCCTCCCAGAACGTAACAACGCTGCTCAACGAGGAATCCGGCTATCCCACCGATCTGATTTCCCTGATTAACGGCATGAAGGCCGGCGAAGCCAAAACCATTACGCTTTCCACCGTGAGCGCCGCGCTGCTCGTCGTGAAAAACGACGTGACGAAAAAGACTGCAACACAGATTTCGAACGCGAGCACCCGTTCCGAAGTCCTGGGTAACATGAAGCATCAGGAATTCGAGGATGAGATGACGAAGCTTGCCGAGGAATCCAAGGATATTACCGTCAACGATAAGGCAATTGATTCGTACCAGCCCACCATGTTCGTTCAGAAAGACACCGGCAGCTCTTCCACCGCCGGCTGATTGATCTGAAATAATAAAAACAGCAACAGGCTTCCCTCCAATGAGGGAAGCCTGTTTTGAAAGCTTTTATCGGAATCGCATCTGCGGGGGACGCTAAAAGAACAAACTGCTTTTAAAAAAATCTGGGCATTAAAAAACTCCAGTAATTCAGAAGGGCTGTGACGGAATCGTCACAGCCCTCTTATGGCAAACTATAAAAATTCTATTTCGCTTTGCACCGCTACGATTTCAAACGCATTGGTCCGAATCTTATCACACCAACAAATACGTCGTACTGCAATACCTTCAGTTCTATTGGGAATCACTTTCCGTTAACTACATGCCCTGTAACAATTATTTCTGGAATAAAACCCTTTAAAGAAAGGTACCCTAAGGGAACATTGGAAACACATTACCCACTACTGAAAGGTTTTTCGGGAGCCAAATATGGAACACGGGAGCACTTCCACGTGATTCCCAGGGGCCATCCCGCCGGATCGGTTCCAAGCACTTGATAACCGAATTCGCGGTGACTGACGTTACCTGATATTTAGGACTCAACCCTTTCTGTTTGAATGATGCGCACGAACTTTGCATCCCAGGCAGTCTAAGCCCAACAGACCGACCGGCTGGTGCTGCGTTTCTTCTTGTACCATTGGACTCACCCCTTTCAAACGAATGTTGATCCCAGGCGTCACTTCCATAAAGCCCCTTATGCAGCCATTTTTGTGGCGGCACCTGAAGCTTTTTATCAGAACAAAACCGCCGAAGCTGTTTTTTCTGATCCGCCTGCTACCAATATCCTTTCCCTTTGCAACTATATTATACCATTTATTCAGTAAATGTCAATAGTTTTTTCTCTTTTTTCGTACAAATTATGTTGTTTTTATTTCAAAGAAATTTTTTATTGACTTCGCCATGGAACAACGGTACAATAATGATACCTTTTAACAGAATAAGGAGATGACAATATGAACGAAGAATTCGGCCCAGATGTTCTGACTCTGGTGGATGACGAAGGAAACGAGCATGAATTTGAAGTGCTGGACGTAATCGACAACGAAGACGGCTGCTTCTATGCTCTGCTACCCACCTTTGAAAACCCGCAGGACAGCGTGGAATCTGAAGGCACTTACTATATTTTCGAAGCAATCGAACAAGACGGCGAGCAGCAGCTGGCCGAAGTGGAGGACGAGGAACTGTTGGATAAGCTGGCAGAGCTCTTTGAAAGCCGCTTCGACGAGCTGTATGACGAAGAGGAAGATATTTCTGACGAAAGCGACGAATAATTTCTTTAATAGAATTATTTTTCGTGATTTTCTGTTATACTAATGCTTGCAGGAACAAGAAAGTGTTCTTCCTGCCTGGTGCGTGGACCGATGCAAATTAACCCTACAATGTTTGAATCGGGAGCCCGGCTCCGGCGGCGGATTGCAGACCTCCCGGCCTTTGGCCGGAAGAAGGGAGCATGAAAGCGTTGGGAGGGCACCCACCTGCTGTTGAGTAGCAGGTTTTTTTCGCTCGTTACGGCCAGGCGGGCCATTTATAACAAGAATCAGCCCTTGCAGCATTTTTGCTGCAGGGGCGTTTTTGTTTTAGATACCGGATTCTGCGTGTTTTTCACTCCTTTTGGGACAGAATAAGCCGCAAAGGAGTGTCGGTATGAAACGAACCTTTCGCGTGCTGGGCGGCTTTCTGGCGGGCGTGGCAAACGGCCTTCTGGGTGCGGGCGGCGGCATGGTGATCGTGCCCATGCTGAGAAAATCGGGCCTGCCTGTCGTAAAAAGCCACGCAACCTCCGTCGCGGTGATTTTGCCGATCTGCGTCTTGAGCGCCGGGTTGTACTTATTTCGCGGCAGCGTGACGATCGGGCAGTCTCTGCCGTATCTGCCCTGGATGCTGGCCGGCTCTGTCATCGGCTCGTGGGCGCTGCCCCGGCTGAACAGAATGCTGCTGCGCCGCCTGTTCGGCGCGCTGATGCTGTGGGCCGCATGGAGGATGCTGTTCTGATGGAATGGATATGGATGGCCTTGGCCGGGTTGATTTCGGGCATTCTGGGCTCTATGGGAATGGGCGGCGGCGGCGTGCTCATTATTTATTTAACACTGATTGCCGGACTGGATCAGCGTGCCGCACAGGGAATCAATCTGATTCTGTTTATCCCCTGCGCCGTGCTGGCCCTGTTTTCTTATGTGCGCAAAGGGCTGATCGATTTCCGCACCGCACTGTCGGCAGCGGCGGCGGGCCTTGTCGGCGCGCTGGGCGGCGTTTTTCTTTCGGGCTGGCTGGACGTTGTCTGGCTGCGGCGGATTTTCGGTGTGATGCTGCTTTTCATCGGCGTGCGGGAGCTGTTTGCAAAAAAGCCCCCGCCCAGGGAAGAAAAGGAAGAAGAAGAGAAAGAGAAATGCGGCAATCAAAGTGCTGAAAAATAGTCTTTCTTTTGTGTTGTCTCTATTGAATCATATTCAGCCGGAACCCCGGTTATGAAAAATCCCTCCCGGACTTGCTCCGGGAGGGATTTTTACGATTTTGGTTACAGGGCGTTCCGCACAGACAAAATTGCCGTTCCGGGCGGAACGTCTTTTATGTTCATCCGTTTTATCCGTTTTAAAACAAATCCTCCATCCCGACAAAGGCTTCGGCCGTCATGGTAAGTCCAAGCCGATAGCCATAAACCAGATTGCCGACTGCCGTGAGCTTGTTTAGTTCTTTCTGGGTCCCCATATAATTTTCAAACAGTCTTTTGTCCTCTTCGTTCAGCCTTGCAAGAAGGTGTTCCTCATTTAGGGACAGTACCCGCATGACCTCTTCGTATTCGGAATCGTACCGGAAAGAGCGTACCTCCGGCGATAGGTTGCCGTAGGCGAATTCTTCTAAAATGCTGGTCATACAATTCATCCTTTCCTTATCGTTTCCAACAGATCCCTTGAAAGGACTGACTGCGCATGTTATACTATTTACGCCGCATGTGCTTTCGGGCATCTGTTGGTTTGGGGGAAGTGGCGGATTACTTTAGTCGGTGGTCGCCGCTTCCTTTCATTTTTGTTCAGGATTACTCAGTTTAGCATATACAACATCAATGCCTTCTCGGATAATCTCTGAACGTGACTTTCCGCTAACCTTACAACAATAGTCAAGCCTTTCCAGTTCTGCTGTCGTCATTTTTGTTTCCACTCGCATTTGTCTGGGGTTATCGGAATGGGGTCTGCCTGCTTTCGGACTCAATTGATCACCTCACTTTTCATCCGTATCTAAAGTGTATTGTTGTATGGATAAAAGTCAATAGGGTCACGATAATGTTTATATGGATCATTTTCAACAGTGCCTTGAAAGGACTGACTGCGCATGTTATACTATTTACGCAGCATGTGCTTTTGGGCATCTGTTGATTGAGGGAAGTGGCGTAAATCCTTACCGACGGAGCGCCGCTTCCTTTTTATTTTTCTTTGAGCGATTTGATCCCGTCCCGAATCGCCTCAGGCCGTTTCTTTCCTGTTCGCTTGCAATAATCATCCAGTATTTTAGCATCATTTTCACTAATACGAATGTCCAGGCGAATTGGCTTTGGTTCATCGGTGGGCCGCCCCATTTTTTTAGTCGGCACACACCCCCTCCTTTCTACCGACAAAAGTATTGTATAGTTTTTACCGACAAAAGTCAAGACTGTTTTGAAAGCGAATGAAAACTTTTTAGCGGAATTTCTTCCGTATATAAATTCTGCTGGCGCAGGGCATGCCCCTCGTGCCGGGGCGGGCACTACCAGGCGAAAGTAAGCAAAGGCTCGCCAAAGGACACCTTTGGAATCCGTTTGGGGAACAAGCCCTGACTGCACCAACAAAAGCCATCTGTAAGGCGCTCCAATGAAAATGCCCACTCTCCTGGCAACAGCAAATCAAAAGCTTAGCGATTCGTCCGTCGGCGGGCAGTTTCAGAGCGCTCTCGTTGGCTCGCAGTTTTTGGAATGCGGCTTCGCCGCATTTTTTTGTTGGCTTGAGAGCACTTTCCGTATCAGCTGCAGACGTGAAAGCTTTCCTTACGCACTCGCCTCACGCGCAGGCTGTGCCTGTGCGTGAAAACAGAACCAGAGCGGGAGCTTCTCTCGGTTTCCAAAGGCAGCGCCTTTGGTCGTTGAGTGGGGGTTCCAAGGGGGAGAGAATCGAAACTCCCCCCTTGGCGAATCTTTGCTTCCTTTCTTTTCGTCAAGAAAGGAAGGGCCCGCCCCGGCCTGAGGGGCAAGCCCTGCGCCAGCAGAATTCACATATGAGAGAAGCACAGAAATGATACGGAAAGAGCACGAAGAATCTCACCTTATACGAGGGTACTCCCTGCGCCAACAGAATTTCTTGTGCGGGAACCGCAAGAAAAACTTGTCCTCAAAATGGATATGAAATCCCACCTTTACAACCAAATATCGAAACAAAAAAACAGATGCCTGAAACAGCATCTGTTTTTCTATCCTCATTTTCATTCTCAGGAACGCGAAATCTCTTCCAGCCGGTAAATGTCCGTGCGGCGGTTCTCCAGCGTCTGCATGCGCGCACGCACACGGTCCAGGTAATCCAGATCGATCTCCGCCATCGTAACGCCCGGCTCTTCCTTTGCACGGGCGATCACCGTGCCCCAGGGGTCTATGACCATACTGCTCCCAAACGCCGTCAGACGGGCATTACGGCCAATCTGGTTAGGGGCAATCATATAGCAGCTGTTCTCGATCGCTCTCGCCCGCAGAAGCGGTTCCCAATGATCCTTGCCGGTGGGCAGGGTAAAATTCGAGGGATTGAATAAAATCTGCGCGCCCCGCTCCGCCATCAGGCGGTAAACCTCCGGAAAGCGCAGGTCGTAGCAGATGGCAAGACCAAACACGCCCAGCTCCGTTTCCACCGTCACGATGCTGTCGCCCGCGGCCACCTCTTCCGATTCCCGCACCGCCTTGCCGGTGGGCAGAATAATATCGAAGGTATGCAGCTTGCGGTATTTCGCCAGCAGCTCGCCCTTTGGGGAAAACAAAAAGCTGGTATTATACACCCGGGAATCCCCCGGAATTTTTTCGGCCCAACTGCCGCCGTGAATATAGACTCCAAGCCGTTTGGCCGCATCCGAAATACGCTGGTACGTTTCCCCCGACTCGTCTTCCGCGAAGTCTGACGCAGGCAGAGAGGCCCCAGCGATCACATTCATATTCTCCGTTAGAACCACCAGGCGGGCGCCGTTTTCAGCGGCCTCTTGAATATAGCCGCAGATCCGGTTCAGATTCTCTTCTTTATCCTCACCGGAACTCAGCTGCACAATGCCGACTTGATATTTTCTCATCCGAACCCTCCTGAAAAATCAGCGTGTTTCGCTCTGTGCTTTCAAGCAGTCCGGGCAGATTCCATAAAACACCAGACTGTGGGAGTGAACCTGCAGTCCGCAGCTGCGCGACATCTGCTGATCGACAGAATCCGGCAGAATCTGGTATTTCAAATCTTTCACGGCTCCACACTGCTCACAGATGAAATGCTCGTGCGGATCGATGATGGCATCAAAGCGCTCCTGCCCGTTTACCACACCGACACTGACAATCTTGCCTTCCTCTTTGAAGCGGGATAGATTGCGGTATACGGTGCCCAGGCTTAAATCCGGGTATTCCAGCTTGAGCTGCTGGTAGATCCATTCTGCAGTGGGATGGGTGTCGGTATTCATCACCACATCCAAAATCGCTTTTCTTTTTCGGCTGAAATTCTGACGTCTCTGCATAAGCACAATCCTTTCAAAAGAAAACGATAATCATTATTTTTCTTATGATTATCATATCATGATATTAGCGGAATGTAAAGATTCCGATTTCTTTTTTATCACGAGGACTTGCAACATACAGGCTGTCGGGCGCATAAAATGCAAAAAACACCGAAAAGAGGGATGTTGCATGTTGCTGTCCTTGCTGCGGGAAGCTATTTCGAATCTGCTGTTCTTTGTGCTGCACGTAACCGGGAACGGATCGTTTCCTCGCCCGCTTTCCGCACAGGAAGAACGCGAATACCTGGAACGATGGAAAAACGGCGACACAAAGGCGCGCAGTAAACTGATTGAGCACAATCTGCGCTTGGTTGCCCACATTATCAAAAAGTACTACTCGAATCTTAACGACCAGGAGGACTTGATCTCTATAGGCACGATCGGGCTCATCAAAGCGATTGACAGCTTTAATAGCGACAAGGGAATCCGGCTGTCAAGCTATGCGGCCCGATGTATCGAAAACGAGGTTTTGATGTTTTTCCGCAGCGGAAAGAAGAGCGCTCAGGACATCTCCCTGAACGAGCCCATCGATACGGATAAGGATGGCAATACGCTGACTCTGATCGACATTATGTCTACGGAAGATAACATTGTTGACAACCTGGACTGCAAAATTAAATCAGAGCAGCTGAAGAAATACATTTGCCAATCCCTCTCCCCGAGAGAGAGGACCATTATCGAGCTGCGCTATGGTTTGAACGGGCAGGCACCGCTAACACAGAGGGAGGTTGCATCTGCGCTGGATATTTCCCGCTCTTATGTATCGCGCATTGAAAAAAAGGCTTTGGGAACCCTGCTCAAGCAATTTGATAAATAAAAAATCCGGTTAGAAAACCACAAATTTTTCCATATTATACCATAATAATCTAACTTAGTAAAGAGAAATATGAATCAATTCTATTTTCGATTTCACTTATTTTCAAACATAACCATGCTCTCTGTTTTGAAAAGGCCCAGGAAAAAGCGCAATCGCTTTTTCCTGGGCCTTTTCTGTTTTGCGGTAAACAAGAGAAAAAACAAAACATTAGAACAACCTTGTGGAAATTGCCATTCCAGCTGCTAAAATAATCATAATAGAAAAAAGGCAAAGAAATTTTTTGTCCTTCCATAGAGCACCGTTTGGTCCATATTTTCTCCTAAGATAATACATATAAACTAATACTAGAACGAATAGAATAATATTAATTACCAATCCCCATGAATTAGAAAAGAACACTCCATGCGGATTTGAAATGAAATAGATTAGTGCCGTAGCCAAAAGCCACAAAATCACAAAAGTAATAAGCTGATACCACTTTTTTCTGCCTATCTGCTCCATAAAGTCACCCATTCTAAGTAATTAATAAAAGAGCTTCCAAGTAACAGGTCCAGGAGTCCATCCAACCGATCCTTGATTATCTGGCCCATAATAATATTTAATGGTTACGTCAACGCCTTTTGCATCCTGACCTTGCAACCAATTATCAAGAACACCGGCTGAAATGGCTAAAGCAACCGCTAAACCAACTCCAGCTCCAACTAGTGCCGCTACAACACCTGTAACTGTCATTGCTGCTGAAGTAAAATAAACATGATATTTCTCCGTATGATAATCCCCAATCTTTGGATTAGATGGGAAACTCATGATTCCTATTGAATTTGAAGATGTAGAAGCATTTAATTTGGAAATCCGCGCCTTCTCCAATTTCAAAAGGTAATTTATTTCATCTTGTGTCATTCCTAAGGCTTTCATCTTTTGGATCAACTCTGCATCTGTCATTTTTTCGTATGCCTTTATGTTCACAACAGTAGATACATTGCCACCTGCAGAATATTGCGCCGCAAAAACCATATTTGCCGTAGGAACTACCAACATTGCACATACACAAATTGTGCTAATGATCTTTTTTATAATCTTTTTCATTTTTGTTCCTCCTTTATAGTCTTCTCTTTTGTAACCAATTGTGAACAATGTTTACTTCGCTAATCGAACCAGTATAGTCTCACTTCAATTCATAAAGAATCGTTTTAAATTAATAAAACCATTCTTTACATAACAGGCTGTTTTCGTTCTGTTTCAATCGTAGGGTCATTATGTACTAAGCCATTGAAATCACCCCCAAATTTTTCCTTCTTTTTATATACCGTTTGACACTCCTGTTTTGTTACAAGTTTCTTGAAAAAAATTCAATTTTTTTTGCTAAACATAAGCAAAGAAGGAATAAATCCGATCGCTTGTGTTGATACAATCGAACCCGTCTATCCATTTTAGAAGGCGGAGTGTCTACATCTGAGGCATAAATCCAATTAATAAAGCTTCATACAGTTTATTCATTATTCATGTGCGCTTTCCTCCCAGAGTCTTTGTCGATCAGCGACATTTCGTTCTCAATTATATTGATAAACTGCAATGTGTGATAAATTTTATTGTTTAGCAGTTCCTGTCCTATTTCTTCTGTCGAAGGCTTTCTGGAAATGAATTGATTGACAGTTAGAAACAACTTTGCATTCCATTCACCGGATATATAAAATCCCCGATATCAAGTTACTTCTTAAGAATAAATATATATTAAAAATATTTTTGATAATTAAACATATTGATTTTGAAATCATTTGGGTTATAATAAAATTATCAATATGATTTAGGAGATTAGTCGCTTGCCTAGAGAAAAGGACACTACAACAAAAAGCGGAACCCCGGCCGGGATGAAGGAATTGCTCAAAAAAGCAACGACAGACATGCTGGTATTATTTTTGCTGCGTCAAAAACCAATGTACACCTATGAAATGATGCAGGAAATCGAAAAGCTCAGTGGCGGAGTTCTCACCTTCAACACGTTATACATTGCGATTTATCGCCTTCAGAAATACGGCTATTTAACAGAATCGGACAAAGTCCTTTCTGAAGATAACCGCATGCGCATTTACTTCTCCATTACAGAAGAAGGAAAAACGTATTTGGATAACATTATTTCGGAATATGCGCTCATTACAAACACGATTGACCATATTCTGTCGATAGAGCGACCATTTTCGAAAGAAGAGAGGTAAACCGTGGGATTAGAAAAAGAGCTGAACCGCTACTATAAGGAAATCAAAAGGCACCTGACGTGCCCTAAAAAAGAGCAGGAAGAGTTCCTGACCGAAGTTCATCATCTGGTTGACGACTTTTTGGGGAATCAGCCGGAGGCTTCCTATGCGGATCTGGTGGAAGCCATTGGGGAGCCCGGCGAGCTTGCGGCCACCATGCTGAAAACCCTGCCGGATCAAACGGTAGTACAAACATACCGCAGAAAGCGAAAAACGCGTACTGGTATCATCATTGGTTTTCTTGTGCTGGTAATCGCCGCACTGTGCTTCATGATCGATTACATAGGACATATGCGATATAACACAGTCATTACGGAAGAAACCACCACGATCATTGAACCTGAAACAACTGTCAGTTAAAGCAGCAGCGAAAGTGAATAAAATTAATTTTTCAGGAGGTTCCAATCATGAAGAAATTATTTTCTAGTCTCTTAGCGGCAGTAATGGCAGTTTCCATCCCCCTTTCCGTCTCTGCACAGGAGGCAAAGCAACCCCTTTCAGCAGAACCCAGGACAGTAATCACCACTGAATATTTAGGAAACGGTATCACCGTAGAGACCAAAACGACTACCGAATCTGTCAATAAAATCTCGAATTTCAAAACTGTAGCAGCTGCCGCTAAAACCTCTTCCCGCAGCTCTACACGTGCAAAAACCTATAAGGACAACGGTAAAACTATAGCTACTGTTACTTTAAAGGCAACCTTCCAGTATAATGGTTCTTCCGCCTGGGTGACCAAGAAAAGCGCCAGCCATACCACCAAAAGCGGCTGGAGCTATGGGAGCGAATCTCTCAGCGCCAGCGGCGATACGGCTTATCTTTCGGCGGTGCTGACACAACGTGCCGGCGGGATCTCTACTGGAACAGTTGACGTTGATATCTCTTTAAGCTGCTCGCCGACTGGACAGATTTCTTGATAAATGATCTCTAACAGTCATTTTAGCTAACGGCAATGATCACTGCGCTGCGCAATTTCAAATAAACTGAAAAGTAAACATAAAAAAGCAGCACCAGACTTTAAAATGTCTGGTGCTGCTTTTTTGGTGGGCCATCAGGGACTCGAACCTTGGACCGACCGGTTATGAGCCGGCTGCTCTAACCAACTGAGCTAATGGCCCCTACGCACTTTCTCTGCAAAGTAGAAAAACGCCGCCGTTATTGACTAGCGGCGGCACTTCTCTGCATTTGCTTGGCTCCCCAAGTTGGACTCGAACCAACGACCCTGCGGTTAACAGCCGCATGCTCTACCGGCTGAGCTATTGAGGAATATCAGTGTTGGCGTCATCCTATTGTCCCGGGCCGTTACCAGCCAAGTATCTTCGGCACTGATGAGCTTAACTTCTGTGTTCGGAATGGGAACAGGTGGACCCTCACCGTCATCGACACCAACTATGTTCCGCAGAGGAGGTTTTCGCCTTCCTGTCGGATATTGTAAAAACAGTTTCCTGTTTCTTACGACTACTTCAAAGATTGTTTTGGTGACCCGTGGGGGAATCGAACCCCCGTTACCGGCGTGAGAGGCCGGTGTCTTAACCGCTTGACCAACGGGCCACATCTCAGCCTTAGCCAGGTGCAGAGGTCAGAGATCCTCTCAAAGACCCCCGCCTGACTTCTTTTTGGTGCACCATCAGGGACTCGAACCCGGGACACCCTGATTAAGAGTCAGGTGCTCTACCAACTGAGCTAATGGTGCTTGCCAAGCGAAAACTTGGAGTTTTCACTGCCTTTCGGCAGATGTGCTCGCAGCCCTTCGCCAATCTTTTCGTACCCTTCGGGCACTGAAAACTGAATAAAGAAGAAACAGAAGAAAGCGATTTGAGCAAGGCCCAACCAAGAATTTATGGTCAAGCCCTCGACCGATTAGTACTGC
>NZ_AKFU01000010.1:0-12714 GCF_000277625.1 Clostridium sp. MSTE9 | reverse complement strand
TTGGTCGCCCGAGCAGGTTTCAAACCGGGTTGGGCAGGATTATCCCGCTGAACCGCTCATGCGTATCTCTCACACGACGATCTACCGATGGCTTCATAAAGAGCGTTTCGCTCAGTCGGCCAGCATTCACCTACGGCATGAAGGGCGCCAGCATGGAGAACGCCGCGGAAAGCTTCTTGGAATCCGAACCTTGAAACAGCGTGGCCGAGAGATTTGGCGCAGGGAACGGATCGGGGATTGGGAGCTGGATACGATTATCTCCAGCAGTAAACAGAGCCAAGCCGGGATTTTGACCATGTGCGACAGGAAGAGTCGATTCTGTATTTTGGTTCTTTTGGAACGGTGCCACAGCCAAAGCCATGTTTTCAAAGTGCTGTCCAGCGTAGTTAGCTCTTTTCCCTGTCATTCCTTCACAGCCGACCAGGGCACCGAATTTCGCTGTTATGCCAAAGTGGAAAACGAGTTGGGTCTGCCCATGTATTTTTGTTCACCCTCCAGCCCATGGCAAAAAGGTTCTGTGGAAAATCTGAATGGGTTGGTTCGCGAATTTTTCCCAAAAGGAACCAACTTTGTTGATGTTTCCTCTAAACAGGTCGCCCATGCCATGTTCCTGCTTAACAATCGTCCCCGTAAATGTCTCAACTGGCTCACTCCTGCTGAAGCTATTGCTGCTGCTTCTTTTTGAACCTGTTGCACTTCTCTTGACAATCCGCCTCGTCAAGAAAGGAAGGGCCCGCCCCGGCCTGAGGGGCAAGCACGCGCAAGCGGAATCCACACGCGGGGGCACCCGCTGAAAATCGCTCTTTCCTATTAAAGTAAAAAAGAAAGGACTCACTCCGACATAAGGAGCAAAGCCCTATACCAACAGAATTTCCCGCGAGACCACTCACAGAAAACCCACTCTTTCATACCAAAATGGAAAAAAGAAAAAGCCCCTCAGCATGAGGGGCAAACCTATGTCAGCAGAATTCCAACGCAGGGGAACCCCAAGGAAGAATCCACTCTTTCACAAAGCAGACTGTTAAAACAACCAAACGGTCATCGGTTAACAAAAGCAAGCAAAATAATCAGGTGTTCTTATCCACCTGATGGAACTGTTTCAAGTTCCCGGTTTTCAGCTCGCGTTTGCTCAGTTCGTCCTCCACGTCCTGCCAGGAAATCCCCTCGTTGACCATCAGTACCGTCAGGTGGTACAACAGATCGGAAAGCTCCAGCACGGTTTCTTTGTTATCGCCGTTTTTGGCGGCGATGATGACCTCGCTGCATTCCTCGCCGCACTTCTTTAGAATTTTATCAAGACCCTTTTCAAACAGATAGCAGGTATAAGAACCCTCCTGCCGCTCTGTTTTGCGGCTCTCTACCGTTTGGTACAGCTCCTGTAAAACGCTCATTGTGCATCCTCCCCTATGGTTCGGTAAAAACAGCTGTGGTTCCCGGTGTGGCAGGCGGCCCCGGTCTGCTCCACCACCGCCAGCAGCGTATCGTCGTCGCAGTCGGTGTACAGCTCGATCACCCGCTGCACATGGCCGGAGGTAGCCCCTTTATTCCAAAGCTCCTGCCGGGATCGACTGTAAAACCAGGTGTACCCGGTTTCGAGCGTTTTGCGCAGGGATTCAAGATTCATATAGGCCAGCATCAGCACTTCCTTGGTGGACTGCTCCTGCACGATCACGGGGATCAGTTCGCTCTTTTGAAAGAAGCGCTCCAGGTTTTTATCTGTAAAGGTGTTTAACTTTTCACTCATGTTATTTTTCTCCTTGTGCCGCCGCGATGGCCTCTTTCAAATCGAGACTGCCGCTGTACAGTGATTTGCCGCAGATGGCCCCATACAGCCCTAACCCGCATAAATCCTTGATATTTTGCAGGTTTGCGATGCCGCCGCTGGCAACAATGTCGCACGAGACCGCTCGATTCAACGCATCGAGCTGCTCGAGGTTCGGGCCGGTAAGCATTCCGTCTTTTGATATATCTGTAAAGATAATATACTTTACTCCTGCTTCTTCCATCTGCTTTGCGAGTTCAATATAATCCACCTGCGAGGTCTGGGTCCATCCCTCTGCGGCCACTTTGCCGTCTCTGGCATCGATGCCCACAGCGATCTGCTCGCCCCAGCGCTGTACACAATCACGCACAAGCTGTGGGTCGTACAGGGCAACGGAGCCGAGAATCACCCGGGAAATTCCGCGTGACAGGTAAAACTCCACATCCGTAAGCGTGCGGATGCCCCCGCCTACTTCGACCCGCAGGCCGGTTTCCACCGCCCGCAGAAATACCTCGCTGTTCACGGGGTGCTTTGCTTTCGCCCCATCGAGATCAACCATATGAATCCACTGTGCATCGGATTCGGCAAAGGAGCCGGCCGTTTGCTGCGGGTCTTCCGCCACCTTGTGCGCGGTATCGTAATCGCCCTGCCGCAATCGGACACAGGCACCGTCTTTGATATCGATCGCTGGAAAAATGATCATGGAATCCCCTCTTTCTTACAGGCTGCCCTTGGTGGACAGCACCTGTCCCGGTGCGGTTTCGGCTACAGCCAGCCGCAGCGCGTGCGCGACGGCCTTGAACATGGCCTCGATCATATGATGCGAATTTTTGCCGTACTCCACACGGGTATGCAGGGTCAGCTCTGCGTTCATGGCAAAGGCGCGGAAGAATTCCTCCGTAAGGCACGCGTCATACGCACCCACCACCTGCTGGGGGAATTCCGCCTGAAAGACCAGAAACGGCCTGCCGCTGACATCGACCGCCGCAAACGCCAGCGTTTCATCCATAGGCACATAAAAGCTGCCGAATCGCGCGATGCCGGAACGATCCCCCAGAGCCTGACGGAACGCGCGGCCCAGAACGATGCCGGTATCTTCCACTGTGTGGTGGCCGTCTACAAACAGGTCGCCCTGCACCTGCACTTGCAAGCCAAAGCCACCGTGAGTGGCAAACGCCTGCAGCATATGATCGAAAAATCCGATTCCGGTCTGGATTTTTGTTTCTCCGCCGTCCAGCGCCAGCCGGACGCTGATTTGGGTTTCTCGTGTTTCGCGGGATTGCTCTGCTGTTCTCATCACCGTGCCCCCTATCTTAAAATCCGTTCCAATACGGTAAGCAGCTCTGCGTTTTCTGCCGGAGAGCCTGCGGTGATCCGCATGGTATCCCCCATCAGCCGAACCGCGATTCCCTCCGACAAAAGTTTTTCATACACAGCCCGCGCATCCGTCAGGCGAATCAGCACAAAATTGGTGCAGCTGGGGTACAGAAGGAACCGGCCGGGGTTCTTATCTAAAAGCTGCTGAAGCCCCTGGGACAGGCCTTTGCGGGAATCGATCATTTTCTCGATCGCGCGGTTCAGCGTTTTGGGGTACGACAGCACTGCCGCCGCCGCACTTTGCGTGACGGAATTGACATTATACGGGGACTTCACCGCCTGTAAGGCCGCAGTGATTGTTCTGTTTGCTACTGCAAAGCCAAGGCGGAGCGCCGCAAGGCCAAACGCCTTGGAGCAGGTGCGCAGCACCACCAGATTATCGTACTGCTCCGCCTCCTGAATCAGGGACTGATCCCAGAAATCCATATAGGCTTCGTCCAGAACCACCAAGGCGCTCACGGAACGGATGATCTTCCGCACCTGCTCGCGGGTAAGCCCCACCGAGGTGGGGTTGCAGGGGTTGGAAAACAGGATCATCTTCGCCCCGGTTTGATTGGACACAGAGATCAGCTCATCCACATCGATGGTCAAATCGCTCTTCTTCACGACATCCACGCATCTGACCTCCACAAGCGAGGAGTAGAAACGATACATGGAAAAATCGGGAGAAAGCGTCAGCACAGTATCGCCTTTCATCAGAAAGGCAGTCATCAGAACGGAAATCAACTCGTCGGAGCCATTGCCCGCCGTTACATTCTCCGGCCGGATTTTGTGATACTGCGCGAACATGCGGCACACATCCACAGCCAGCGGGTCGGGATAGCGATTGAAGGCCGTATATGCGAACGCGTCCATCATCTTCGACATTACGTTCGTCGGCAGGGATAAAAAGGACTCATTGGCGTCCAGCCGGATCCGGTAATCTCCCTCCAGCGGCTCGTACGGCTTTAAGTCTCTGATTTTGCTGTTCAGCTGGTACAATGAAATCACATCCTTACTTTGATGGAATTGGCGTGTGCGGTCAGGCCCTCCGCCTTTGCCAGAGTCATCACGTCCGGCCCGGCGGCCGCGAGCGCCTGCTTGGTGTAGTAAATAAAGCTGGATTTTTTCAAAAAACTGTCGACCGAAAGCGGCGAGAAGAACCGTGCTGTACCCCCTGTAGGCAGAACGTGATTCGCACCCGCGTAATAATCGCCCAGCGGCTCGGGGGAATAGTTCCCCAAAAAGACGGAGCCCGCATTGTCGATACAGCCGAGATATTCGATCGGGTTTTCGCAGCAGACCTCCAGGTGCTCCGGGGCCAGGCTGTTTGCAAAGGCGACGGCCTCCTGCATGGTGTCGCAGACAAGGATCGCCCCGTAATTTTGGAGCGACTGCTCCATGATCTCGCGGCGCTCGAGCTGCGCGGTCTGGCGTTCCAGCTCTTCGGCAACCTGCTGCGCAAGGCTCAGGCTGGACGTGAGCAGAATCGCAGAGGCCAGCACGTCATGCTCCGCCTGCGAAAGCAGATCCGCGGCAAGGTACACCGGGTTCGCCGTTTCGTCCGCCAGAACAAGAATCTCGCTCGGCCCCGCGATCATGTCGATGTCCACGATGCCGTACAGCTGTTTTTTTGCCGTGGCCACATAAATATTGCCCGGGCCAACGATCTTGTCCACCCGCGGGACGGTCTCGGTGCCGTAGGCCAGCGCCGCCGCGGCCTGCGCTCCGCCCATCAGGAAAATGCGGTCCACTCCGGCGATCAGCGCCGCCGCCATGATATTGGGATTCGGCCTGCCGTCCTTCTGGGGCGGCGTCGCCATAATGATCTCGCCCACCTGCGCGATTTTCGCAGGGATCGCGTTCATCAGAACGGAAGAGGGGTATGCCGCCGTGCCACCGGGGACGTAAATGCCGACACGATGCAGCCCGCGCACCCGCTGGCCCATCAGAACGCCGTCCTCGCGGGTCGTCAGCCAGCTTTGCTGCGCCTGACGCTGGTGAAAATCGCGGATGTTCTGCGCGGCCCGTTCCAAAGCGGCGACAAATTCAGGGTCGCAGTCTTTGGAAAGCTCCGCCATCTCTTCGCGATTCAGCTCGCGTTTGGCGGGCAGCGCGCCGTCGAACCGCAGGGTGTATTCTTCCACGGCCGCGTCTCCGCGGGTTCGTACCTGTTCCAGAATCTCCGCAACGCGGGCGTCGACCAGCTTATCCTTTTCTTCGCCGCGGCGGCGGATTTGTTCCACCACGCGGCAGCCCTCTTCCCCGCTTAGCTGGATTGCTTTAAGCATACTTTCTCCTCCTTCTTTTGGATGGCCTGGCTCATGCGAGAAACCAGGGCCTCAACTTCATCCTTTCTCAGCTTCATCACGGCCGAATTGACAATCAGCCGGGCGGAAATCGGGCAGATGATCTCGAGAATCTCGAGCCCGTTTTCCTTGAGGGTGGTTCCGGTTTCCACCAGGTCTACAATAGCTTCGGCCAGACCGAGCAAAGGAGCCAGCTCTACCGAACCTTCAATTTTGATGATGCGCACGTCCATGTCGCGGTTTTCAAAGAAGGCGCGGGCCACCTTCGGGTATTTGGTCGCCACGGTTTTCACCGAGTAGCCTTCGAAAATACCGGAATCTTTGGGGCCCGCCACCGCGAACCGGCATTTGCCGAAGCCGAGATCGAGCACCTCAAAAAAGCCGCCGGTGCTTTCCATAATCGTGTCTTTGCCGACGACGCCCAAATCGCAGACGCCGTGTTGAACATAGGTGATCACATCGGCCGCCTTGGCCAGAACCACTTCGATTTCGCCGTCGCCGACCGGCAGAATCAGGCGCCTACCTTTATTGCGTACTTGGGAGCAGTCATATCCCATCTTTTCCAGCAGAGCCACCGTTTTTTCTTCCAGGCGGCCCTTTGTCAGCGCTATTTTTAACGGAGTCATCCGTTTTCCTCCTTTGTGAGCATGATCGAAACTGTACCGTCAGAGACAAAATCCACCTGGGGAATCCCCATCGCCACCGCGTAATGGATGGCCTGCTCGCGATCCTCAAATACGGAAAACTCGCAGAAAATTCCGCGCTCCGTCAGGCGTGCCGCGTAATCCAGCGCTTTGATCTCAAAGCCGTCTTCCCCATGCACCAGAATCTGTGCGGGGGCAATTGCCGTTTCTTCGCCCTCGGCGGCCATAACGCCGGCAAGAACATCCACATTCGCGGCAAACCCGATGGCCTGCATCGGCGCACCGTACAGCTCGAGCAGATGGTCATAGCGCCCGCCGACCAGAACCGCCTCGCCCGCCTGGGGAACATAAGCGCTGAGTACGATACCGGTATAGTAATCGTTCCTCTGTACCAGACCCAGATCGACCATGATGCGCTCTGAAAGCCGCAGTTCTGAAAGCATGCCGTACAGCTTCTTTAAATACCGGATCGGCTCCTTGGCGCTGTCCGGAAGATCGAGACTTTCGGCCTGCTCGAATATTTCTTCTCTGCCGAACAGCCGGGGCAGCTGCCGCAGGGCGGCCGCCTCGCGGGAATCGGGCAGGGAATCGAGAATTTCGTCAAGCGCGGGGTAATTTTTCGTTTCGATATAGCCGCGAATGTCCTCCAGAACCTCTTCCGAAACCGGCATCCCGGCCACAATGGCCCGAAAAAAGCCGGCGTGCCCAAGCTCGATTCGGAAATCCGGCACACAGGCGGAAAGCGCCTCAATTGCCGTTACAAGGATTTCCAAATCGGCCCGGTGCCCGCCGGCCCCCAACAGCTCTACCCCGGACTGCATGATCTCGTCCGCGTGTCCGCTTAGCCCCGGATGATTCCGGTACACTTGTTGGGTATAAAATAAACGCAGGGGCTTTTCCTGCCCCTGCAACCGGGTTGCCGTAAGCCGAGCGATCGGCAAGGTGGAGTCTGGCCTTAGCACCAGTAGCCTCCCTCTGCGGTCTGTCAGCTTATACATGGTTTCCGACGGTATTCCGGAGCGTTCCGGGTCAAATACATCATAAAACTCCAAGCCAGGCGTAACAACCTGACGGAAGCCTCTGTTACGGTACACCTCTTCCAGACGGTGCTCCACGTGATGATGGACCAGGCACTCTTCAAACAGATAGTCACGAATGCCCTCGGGAGTGATTTTATGGTATTTTTTCATTCATTGCACCGCCTTTGCTTTAACATGCTAATATGATAGCATAAGAAACTGAGGGGTTCAAGGCTTATTTTGCATTTTTATACCTTCATGATGCTGAAATTGTCCCCCATTTCAGCAGACGAGTATAGGAAAAACGTAGAAATTACAGATCGACGATAAAAAACGACTGTCGTTTTATCAAATAAAGAATATTCAAAAAAGAGGAACCGGGCAAGCCGGTTCCTCTACAAAAAATGCCCGGCAGGTTCTGCCGGGCATTTGAGCGGAATCATGTAGTGACATCACTTTTTAAAGTGATACCTTCTTCTCCACTTAAGGGGAAAATCGCCATATCGGCATAAGACCATTTAAAAGTGAATCAACTATTATTTAAAACAGGCTCATCTGGCTGCTTTCGGGCAGGCCGTTCAGCGCACCCGCCACCTGCAGCGCTTCAATCACCGATTTGGAAACCTTGGAACGGGTCTGCAAGTCGTCAATCGAAATATACGGCCCGCCGTTTTCACGCGCTGCCGCAAGGCTGTTGGCCGCGGCCTCACCCACGCCGGAAAGCGACGCGAACGGCAGACGGATTTTCCCATCCTCCACCAGATATTTTCTTGCGTCGGATTGGTACAGGTCGATCGGCAGAACCTCAATACCTCGGGCCAGCATCTCGTTAACGATCTGGAAGGTGGCAAACGCGTCCTCTTCCTTTTTGCTGGCCTCTTTGCCTTTCATCGTGATTTCGTTCATCTTGCGGCGCACGGCCTCGCGGCCCTGCAGCACCACGGCACCGTCAAAGTCCTCGCCGCGCACCGTGAAATAAGCGGCGTAATACTCCACCGGGCGATGCACCTTATACCAGCCGAGGCGCAGGGTAGAAATCATATAAGCCGCCGCATGGGCTTTCGGGAACATGTACTTGATCTTCATACAGGAATCGATATACCACGGCGGCACGTTGTGGTCTTTCATCGCCTGAATATGTTCCTGCGTCAGCAGTTGGGACGCTTTACCCTTTCGGGTGATCTCCATGATCTTAAACGCCATTTTCGGCTCCAGACCCTTAAGCAGCAAATAGGTCATGATGCTGTCACGTGTACCGATTACCTCAGAAATCGTGCAGGTTTTGTTCTTAATCAGATCCTGCGCGTTGCCGAGCCAAACATCCGTACCGTGGGACAAACCGGAAACCTGCAGCAGGTCGGAGAAGGTTTTGGGCTGTGCGTCCATCAGCATCTGGCGAACGAAGCCGGTGCCCACCTCCGGCAAAGAGAAAGTACCCGTGGGGGAATCGATGTCCTCCGGAGTCACGCCGAGTGCCTCTGTAGAGGTAAACAGCGACATCACCTTCGGGTCACTCATGGAAACTTTCATTACGGGGATGCCCGTGTAGTCTTCCAGATAGCGATAAATCGTCGGAACATCATGCCCCAGCTCGTCGAGCTTGCAGATGGTATCGTGGATCGCATGGAAGTCGAAGTGCGTGGTGATGTTGTCGGATTTCTGGTCGTTCGCCGGGTGTTGAACCGGGCAAAAATCGTAAATCTCCATGCCGCGCGGCACAACGACCATGCCGCCCGGGTGCTGGCCGGTGGTGCGCTTGACCCCGGTACAGCCGGTGGCCAGACGCAGCTCCTCCGCCCGGTGAAGCACCGTCCCCTGCTCCTCGGCGTATTTGCGGACAAAGCCGATGGCCGTTTTATCCGCTACAGTGGCGATGGTACCGGCCTTAAAGACGTTGTCCTTGCCGAACAGCGTTTCTGTATAGCGGTGGGCGTCGCTCTGGTACTCACCGGAGAAGTTCAGGTCGATATCAGGCGTTTTGTCGCCGTCGAAGCCCAAAAAGGTTTCAAACGGAATGGTGTGGCCGTCGCGGTCGTATTCGGTGCCGCAGACGGGGCATTGCTTCGGCGGCAGGTCGAAGCCCGAGCCGTAGCTGCCGTCCGTGATGAATTCGCTGTGTTTGCAGTTCGGGCAGATATAATGCGGCGCCAGCGGGTTTACCTCGGAAATACCGGAGATATTCGCCACGAATGAAGAGCCGACCGAACCACGAGAGCCAACCAGGTAACCGTGCGCCTCGGAATCGGCCACAAGCTTCTGCGCCGTCATGTACAGCACGGAGAAGCCGTGCTTATTGATGGAATCCAGCTCGCGCTTGAGGCGGTCGTGGACGATCTGCGGCAGAGGATCGCCGTAAATCTCTTTCGCCCGCTCCCATGAAATGCGGTTGAGTTCCTCTTCCGCTCCATCGATGAACGGCGGGAATACCCCGGGCGGGATTGGCGAAATCTCATCAATCATATCCGCAATTTTATTGGTGTTGGTCACAACGACCTCGTATGCTTTTTCTTTGCCGAGATATGCAAATTCCTCCAGCATCTCGGGCGTGGTGCGCAGGTACAGCGGCGCCTGCGCGTCCGCGTCTGCAAAGCCCTGCCCCGCCATCAGGATTTTCCGGTAGTCGCCATCCTTCGGGTCGAGGAAGTGAACGTCGCAGGTGGCGACGACGGGCTTATCCAGCTCCTCACCCAACCGGACGATCGTGCGGTTGTATTCCCGCAGCGTTTCTTCGTTCGGCACCTGACCGTTTCGCACCATGAACAGGTTGTTGTCGATCGGCTGGATTTCCAGATAATCGTAGAACCCGGCGATTTCTTTCAGCGTAGACCACGGCTGGCCGCCGGCCACCGCACGGTACAGCTCACCCGCTTCGCAGGCGCTACCGAGCAGCAGACCCTCTCGGTATTTGACGAGAACGCTTTTCGGGATACGCGGCTTCTGGTAGAAATAATCCAGATGAGAATAGGAAATCAGCTTATACAGATTCTTAAGGCCCGTCTGATTCTTCACCAGAATGATCTGATGCACCGGGCGGATTTTCTTCGGGTTCCCCCCGGCCAGGCAGGTGTTGATGTCTTTGACGCGTGTCGCGCCGGTATCCTCTTTTAAACGCTGCAGCAAATTCTGAAAAATCTTCGCCAGAACCGCCGCATCGTCGCACGCGCGGTGGTGGTTGAACGGATCGAGTTTCAGATATTTGGCGACCGTATCGAGCTTGTAGTTTTTAATGTCCTTGAGCATCGAACGGCACATGGGCAGGGTGTCGATGTACGGATACGGGAAATCCATCCCGTGACGCTCGGCCGCGGCGTGCATGAACGAGGTATCAAACGCGGCGTTATGTGCCAGCAGCACCGGTTTTTCCCCGCAGAACTCGTAGAACTGCCGCAGGGCTTCCTCTTCGGACGGAGCGTCCTTTACCATTTCGTCCGTGATGCCGGTCAGCTCGGTGATCTTGGCTGGAATGTGCATGCCGGGATTCACGAAAATATCGAAGCTGTCGGCAATCTCCCCGTTTTTGATCCGCACCGCGCCGATTTCGGTCATGCGGTCCTGCTCCGCGCTCAGACCGGTGGTTTCGATATCAAACGAGATGAACTCATCGTCCAGCGTGTTCTCCGTTTCCCCCATCAGGGCCGGAACCATGTCGTTGACAAAATACGATTCGATGCCGTAGATGACCTTGAAATCCGCTCCTTTTTTGCGGACAGCCGCGGCGGCATTCATGGCGTCCGGGTAAGCCTGCGCCACGCCGTGGTCGGTAATGGCAATGGCCTTATGCCCCCATTCGGCGGCGCGCTTGATCAAATCGCCTACCGGGGTAATGCCATCCATGCTGGACATGGAGGTATGCAGATGCAGCTCCACACGCTTTTCGGGCGCGTCATCGACAACCTTGAGCAGCTCCACCGTGCTGATCCCGCGCGGGCGCAGAACGATCTCGTGGTCGTATTTATCATAGCTGATTTCGCCGCTCACCAGAATGGCGCTTCCCTTTTTCAGGGTATCGATCGCGCGGCACTGGCTGTTCTCCTCAATGAGCTTTAAGGTCATGGAGCCGGTGTAATCCGTTATGTTGATAGAATAGATTTTTTTCGATTTATCGCGGGTCTGGCGTTCATCCATACTGAAGATTTCGCCCCAGATGGTCACCGTGCCGGAATCCGGCCCAACCCGGCCGATCGGCACGGGCTTGGTGCTGCGGCCCATACGGCCATACAGCAGCTTCACGGTATCCAGCAGGACGGTCGGCAGAAGCGTATCGCCGCCGCGCACACTGACGGAATGCGGGTTCTTTTTGACCTTTTTGCTCCCGCCTTCGTTCATCACGGCATCATAGTGTGCCATCTCTTCTTCCACTGCCTGCCGGCGCTCGGTTTCCTGCTCCTGCTTCACCCGTTCAATAAAGCGGGCGTCGTCCGCCTGAATCTCGACGGTACCGTCGAAAGACACCTTGAGCGTCAGGCCAAATTCCTCCTGAATCAGGCGGGAGGCCGCCTTGTCAAACCCGCGCGAAAGCAGCATATCGCGCCCGCCGTGCGACAGCGTGATGATGAGCGTGTCGCCTTCTAAGCGTGCGGCGGCGCCCTTCAGGCTGCCGTTGAGGCTGGCGTCTCTGCGCCGCAGCTCCTGCGCAAGCTCCGGAAAATACTCTGTCTGGAACAATTCTTTCGCATAGCGGGGCTGCACGGTTACCCTGCGGACATTCAGCGCCTCCCTCAGCTGCTCTTCCAGCGCAAAAAGGACCGGGCGCTCCACCAGGACCGGGAACGCCGTCTCTATCGCCAGCTCCCGGTTCTGCTCGTCGATCCGCAGGGAAAGTACGGTTCCCTCCGGACATGTCGTTCCGGGGGGATTGAGGTATGTACCAAATATTTCAGCAAAGGTTTTCATTCCAACATCCTTTTCCTTGACAAAATGACCGCTGCGTTACAGCGATTCGATTTCCTCCATCAGGCTGTCCACAAGCCTGTCTTCGGGGACACGGCGTACGATCTCCCCTTTTTTGAAGATCAAGCCAACGCCGTTCCCGCCCGCGATTCCAATATCGGCCTCGCGCGCTTCGCCCGGCCCGTTGACCGCACAGCCCATCACCGCCACGGTGATCGGCTTTTTGCAGGAGTCCAGACGGCGTTCTACCTCACCGGCAATCGCAATCAGATCAATATTCGTTCTCCCGCAGGTCGGACACGATACCATCTGTACCCCGCTGCGAAGATTCAGCGCTCTTAGAATATCCATCGCTGCAACAATCTCCCGCACAGGATCTGCCGTAAGAGACACCCGAATAGTGTCACCGACGCCGCGCTGCAGTAAAGAGCCGATACCAATCGCGGATTTAATGAGGCCCATCCGCTCGGTGCCGGCCTCTGTAACGCCAAGATGCAGTGGATAATCGCATGCCTGCGACGCGAGCTCATACGCCTCGATCATCGTATCGACACGTGAGGATTTCATCGAAAGGACAATGTCATTAAAATCGTATTTTTCCAGCAAAGACGCATGGTACAGCGCACTTTCGCAAAGCGCCTCAGCCGTAGGCCCGCCGTGCTTTGCCAGAATCTCTTTTTCCAGAGAACCCGAGTTGACTCCGATCCGGATCGGAACACCGTGCGAGCGGCAGG
>NZ_AKFU01000009.1:0-45929 GCF_000277625.1 Clostridium sp. MSTE9 | reverse complement strand
ACCCGGACGATTCCGGCTTCACGCTGCTTGGTTTAATTGGTTCTTTGGAGCCTTGGACTGTCGGGCACAGCCAAGGCATTCTGGCGGTAGAGAAAGGAACAGAGCTTCTTACTTGCCGCCGGGATTCCCGTCAAGCGATTCGGGCAATTCCAGCGCGGTCCTTGCAGGGGAATTTGTATGCAAAAAGCTGAATAGTAATCTCTGTCTTCAGGAAGGGGAAGCTTGTCTACCCCAGGTTCCGTTTCTCTTTGTTATAATAATACAGAAAAAATATGTGTAAGTTGTTTATAAAATATGAATTTTTTTAAAACAAAAATAATTCTTATTTTTAGAAACGGATTTTGAATTAAAAATAGTCCGAAAAATAGGGTGTTTGCTGCTCAATAGCGTCCTCCAACATGTCTACCGTTTCGGGGCTGCAGTGAATCCGGCCGATCTTATGCAGGTAGTCGGGCCGCTTATAGCCCAAAAGCATGGTCGTCATGGTCTGAATATCGATTCTGTCGCCGCTTTGCCGGGTGCTGTGCGCAATACTTCCCTTGCCCTCCGGGGTGATGCTCAGCGTGAAAATGCCCTGATTCCACGAAAACATCGGATCGTCGAGCGTAAAAGTCCATTCGCGCACACCGGTGTCCGGTTTGAAAGGGTACTGGGCGATGAACTGCTCGATGTCTACAATGCGCGCCATAATGTAAGGGGAAATCGTCTCTTTGATGTCCGCGTCCTCCAGCAGGAACGCCAGCGGTTCATCGGTGTAAATGTCGCCGATCACCTTCGAGATCATGGAAAAATGTGCGCTGATAAAGTTCCACAGGCCGCTGCGGGCCGCTTCGTCCACAAAGATCATGTCCTTGATGCGAAAGACCTCGTCCGAAATCCAGTACAGCACATAGCCGTCCGGTTCTCCCTTTTCATTGTAATAGATCGCCGCCATCAGGTCGTCCAGATCCCATCGCCAGTATTCGTCCCAGGCCAGGTCGTCGCGCAGCATGGCGCCGTGCGTCTGCATCGCGTAGCGGTGGTAGGCCTGCCGCAGCTCTTTGCTCTCCGGGTCTACGCGCTCTACCTCGCCGGGAACCTGTTTGTTTTTCGGCAGCTGGTAGTCGTTGATTTCATAGGTGATGCGGTCAGAGACGATCTCCCATCCCTTTCTGCGGTAGTAGGGAATGGAGTAGGGGTACAAATAAGAAATGGACTGCTTTTTGTTCCGCATGTTTTCCAGCGCCTTGTACAGCAGCTTGTGCATCAGACCCTGATTCGAATATTCCGGGTAGGTGCCGACGCCCGTCAGGCCGCCCATGTCGTAGGTGCGGTCAAAAATGCGCACCTGAAACGGGTACACCGCCACCTGCGAAATCAGCTTGTCGCCGTCAAACCACCCCAGCACGTCGGCCCGCTGCAGCACTGGAAATTTGGTTTTCATGATTTCTTCATCTTCCCAGCCGGTCTGGTGCAGCTCCCGGTCAGTGACCTGAAAGACATACCGCAGCAGCTGATTGTATTGCTCCAGGTGTTTCACGCTCACCGGCTTCATTTTCAGCTGTTTTCTTCTGCTCATAAATGCTCCTTTGTCTTCGCTTACAGCATATCCAGTTCGGTTTTTTCCGTCGGCGGGGCAAAATCCAGATCGATCCGCCGCAGCTCCTCCGGTGCCAGCCGGATATTCAGGCTGTTCAGATTTTCCGCTACATGCTTTACATTCGAAGCTTTTGGAATGGCGACGACATTTTCCTGCCGGGCCAGAAACGCCAGCATGATCTGATAAATGGAAACGTCGTGCTCCGCGGCGATCTCCCGGAGCGCGGTGCTCGACGCAATCGCACTGCGGTAGCGCGTGCTGTGCGCCAGAGGGGAATAAGCCATCAGCGGAACATGGTGCCCGCAAAGCCAGGGCAGAAGATCGAACTCAACCCCGCGCGAAGCGATGTGGTACAGCACCTGGTTCGCAGCGCAGGCGTTCCCGCCCGGCACGCTCCAAAGCTCCTCCATATCGGCAACATCAAAGTTCGAAACGCCCCAGCGCCGGATACAGCCCTCCCGCTGCAGCTCTTCAAAGGCCGAAACGGTTTCTTCCAGCGGCACATTGCCGCGCCAGTGCAGCAGGTACAAATCAAGGGTATCGATGCCCAGACGACGCAAGGACGCGTGGCACGCCTCTTTCATTTTCTTCCGTGATGCGTTATGCGGGTAAACCTTAGAGACCAGATACAGGGAATCCCGGCGTACGGGGCGGATAACCTCGCCTACCAGAGTCTCCGAACTGCCGCTGCCGTACATCTCGGCGGTGTCGATCAGCGTCAGGCCGTTTTCGATTCCGAAAGAGAGCGCCCGGCGTTCTTCCAGGTCGGGGGTGCGGTTTTCTGCCATCTGCCAGGTACCCATTCCCAGTTTATAATCGCTCAGCTCCATGTGTGTTATTCCTCTCTTTCCGTTTGTTCTTTCAGGAGTGATTTGCTTCTGGAAGCATTCCTTCTCAAAAAAGCCTCCGTACTCCTTTCCCGCCAAAAGCGGGAGAAGAATCGCTGTTTCATGGAAAAGTGCTTTTCCAATGATTTGATTCTATTATAACCCTTTTCGGGTGGTCTGCGTCAATTGAAAAATAGATGCGAAAGGAAAAACTTTTGCCGGAATCTTCCGATTTTGGTTTTACCCTTACAGCGCAGCGCCTGTTTCCACAGGAATCTGAATCTCTGTGAGAAACTCCTGCGGCAGGATCGTGTCGCGGTTGTCGATGAGATACAGCTCAAACGGGTCGCCGGTCACCCGCAGCCGCGCCGCTTCGGCATGGCGCAGCGCTTCCCAGATTTTGCCGGGGCTCTGCGCATATTCGCCGCGGTAGCAGCACGTCAGGTACAGCCCGGCGGGCAGAATAAAATCGGATTCCTCATCACCCGGCGGCAGCAGAAAGAACACTGAGCGGAATACATTTTCCAGTCCGTTGTCCAAATCCTCCCGCGAAACCTGTGCGCCGATCGCCTGATTCCCAAAATCCTGAATGCGGCTTTCGTGTGTTCGGTGCAGCTTTTTGATGGCAAAGTCCATTTCCTCGTCGCGGGTGATGTATTCATTCAGCCGCAGGCATGGCCGCGCGGGGAATTCCCGAACCTCGAATACGCCGGGTGTGACTCTCTGCGCCTCGGTGAGCGAGCGGATGCGCTTTTGCAGGGATTCCTCCCGGTTCTTCAGCTCCTGCAGCTGCCGGTGCAGCAGCTGGTGCTCCTCCTCCAGCATCGTCAGCGTGTGGCCAACGCTCTGCTGCTCCAGGTATTCCCGAATCTGCGGCACCGAAAAATCGAGCCGCCGCAGATCGCGCAGGATGCTCAGCTTGTAAATATCCTTCAGGCCGTACATGCGGTAGCCGTTCTCGGCGCGCCGGGGCCGCAGCACGCCGATCTTTTCATAGTAGCGCAGCGAATCCGCACCGATTCCGTACAGCTTTGCAATTTCACTGATTTTATAATATTCTTTCATAGCAGCGCCGCCTTTCGGAAAAACTGGGCTTGACATTCGTATTGTACCAGAGTTTATACTGAAAAGGTAGTGAATGCGGAAGGATGAAATGCGCGACTCTATTTTTAGAAAGGCAGATTACGATGACGGTTACGAATAGACTGAGAGAGATTTATCAAAAAAATAAGGAATTATTTACCGCAAAGCGGATTCTATTGATTATGCTCGGCACTGCGATCGGCTCCTTTGGCATTACGAATATCCACCAGAGAGTAGATATCACCGAGGGCGGCGTGTTGGGCATGATTCTGCTTTTGAACCACTGGACGGGTCTTTCGCCGTCCATCCTTTCCCCATTGCTCGATCTGCTGTGCTACGCGCTGGCGTTCCGGCTGCTGGGGTGGGATTTTATCAAGGTCTCTGCGGTTTCCACCGTCAGTCTGGCGGCGTTTTTCCGGTTGTGGGAGCAGTTCCCTCCCCTGCTGCCCGATCTGTCCGGCTATCCGCTGCTGGCGGCGGTGCTGGGGGGAATGTTCGTCGGCATCGCCTGCGGGCTGATTTTGCGGCAGGGCGGCTCGAGCGGAGGAGACGACGCTCTGGCGCTCATCATTTCAAAGCTGACACGCTGCCGGATTGCGCGGGCCTATCTTGCGACGGACCTCAGCGTGCTGCTGTTTTCTCTTTCCTATATTCCGCTTGAGCGCATCGCTTATTCGCTCGTGACGGTAACGGTGTCATCTTTTTTGATCGACTTTGTGCACAACGCGGGCCGCAGCCCGGCTCATCAGGAGAGTGCGGTCTGCGGGGAAGAGGAACCGACGGAAGCTGAGGAACCGGTGGAAGCTGAGGAACCGATGGAAAACACGGAAGAGCCGGATTCCTTTGATCAGGCGCTGGAGGAAGTATCGGAGTGCTGACCATACACGGCTGGTGTACCCGGTCATTTTGCATGGGGATTTCTGAAAAATTCAGCAACTTTTTCATACGGGAGAGACAGCTCCGCTGCCCGGCAGCCAAGGGAAGAGGGGACGGAAAAGGAGAGCCGATTACTTTGTGAATAAAAAAGCAATTTATGTGAATAATTTATCAAACGTCAGGAAAGGCCATTTGCTCTAATTTATGGTAATAGCACCAGAGGAACTCTGTGTATTTTGTATGTTTTGTGTCTTGCAATTCAAATGGAAACAGGGTATAATGCTTAAAAGATAAGAAATACATTGTGTATAGGTACCAAATGTCTGCGTTGAGAATTGTGACGTGCAGAAAACGGCCTGGCCGTTTTTTGTGCGCTTTTTTATTCAGTTTTTCTTTCTTTTTGCATATAAATAGTACCGAGATGAAATGTAGGGAAAATAGAAAGAAAACCATGAGGTAGATGAATGAATCAGGAATTTGTAGAAGCACTGGAACGAAACCCTGTGATTGCAGCGATCTTTGACTCTTCCGACCTGGAGGAAGCGCTGGCGTCGCCGTGTGAGGTGATCTTTCTTTTATCCGGGAATATCTGTGAGCTGAAAGAACTGATCCATAGAGTACATGCGGCGGGAAAGAAGATGTACATACATATCGATCTGTTGGAGGGAGTCGCGAACGATCGCAGCGCGATTCAGTTTTTGAAAACACATTTCTATCCCGACGGAATCATTACGACCAAGGCCGTTGTGGCAAAACATGCGAGGGAAGAGGGTGTGTTCGTCATTCAGCGCTTTTTCCTTCTCGATTCCAAATCCTATGAAACCGTGCGCAAAACCGTGAAGAACGGCGATGCGGACGCGATTGAGATTCTGCCGGGAATTTTGCCGGAGATCATTCATCAGATCAGTCAGTGTTCGTCGGTGCCGGTGATTGCAGGCGGCCTGATCCGAACCAAAAAGAACGCGATGGATAGTCTGGCCATGGGGGCCATGGGAGTTTCCACCAGCTGTAAAACGCTTTGGAATATGTAGCGCCCTTTTATCCGGAAGGCCGCTGCGTTTGACAATTGAATCAAAATGCGAGAAATGAGAGCAGCAAAAAACGAAGGGGGCAACCCCTCTGGTTTTGCTGCTCTTTTTACAAATCCGGCAATATGACAGGGGAACCCGCGTTTGCAGAGCAAACGCATGGTATATAAAAATATGGAAATAGGAGGTATCAGCATGAATTATGACGGACTTTCCAAATTGGGGTACGGCGTTTATCTGGTAGGCGCGCCGGACGGCAAGGGAGGAGGCAACGCGCTGCTGGCGAACCTTGTGATGCAGGTTTCCAGCGAGCCGCTCATGGCTTGTGTGTGCATCGGGAAAGAAAACCTGACGCATGATC
Source organism: Clostridium sp. MSTE9 (assembly GCF_000277625.1). NCBI lineage: Bacteria > Bacillati > Bacillota > Clostridia > Eubacteriales > Clostridiaceae > Clostridium > Clostridium sp. MSTE9. Next base: position 40,175 of record NZ_AKFU01000009.1, on the reverse strand, counting down.
AGATCGCTGCCGCCGGGAAGTTTAACATTTCGGTTGTGGGGGAAATGGCCGATATGGAATTTTTACAGTTGTTTGGATTTTCAAGCGGACGCGATACCGACAAACTGGCGCAGACAGAAAACAGGGACTACAACGGCTTCCCGACCGTAGTACAGAACTGCGTGGCCCTTTTGGAGTGTGAGGTGACCGGTCAGACAGACTGCGGCGCTTCCACCGTGTATTTTGCAAATGTACTGTCCACCCGCACCCTGGCACCCGGAAAAGCGATGACCAGCGCCTATTACCACGATGTAATGGAAGGCAAGGCCTCTCAGAAAGCCCCCGCTTGGGCGGCACGATATGAAAAGTAATAGACGCATCAATGGCTGAATCAATAAAAGGAGGAGTTTGTAAATGGGCAAATACTTAATTGCATTGGATCAGGGAACCACCAGCTCGCGCTGCATTATCTTTGATAAGCAGGGCAACATCATCAACGTGGCGCAAAAGGAATTCACTCAGATTTTCCCCCATCCGGGATGGGTGGAGCATGACCCAATGGAAATCTGGTCCAGCCAGCTTGCGGTGCTGACCGAGGCGAAGGCCAGATGCAACGTCGACGTTTCCGACATCGCCGCCATCGGCATTACGAACCAGCGTGAAACAACCATTGTATGGGACCGCCACACCGGTCAGCCGGTTTACAACGCAATCGTATGGCAGTGCCGCCGCACCGCAGAATACTGCGACCAGCTCAAGGCCAAGGGCTTAGAGAAATCAATCAAAGAAAAGACCGGTTTGATTGTGGACGCGTATTTCTCGGGCACAAAGGTGCGCTGGATTCTGGAAAACGTGGAAGGCGCCAGAGAAAGAGCGGAGAAGGGCGATCTGCTGTTCGGAACGGTAGACAGCTGGCTGATCTGGAAGCTCACGAAGGGCAAATGTCATGTAACCGACTATACCAATGCTTCCCGTACGATGCTGTTCAATATACATACTTTGGAATGGGACGACGAAATCCTGAAGGAAATGGGAATCCCGAAGAGCATGCTGCCGGAGGTAAAGCCGTCCAGCTATGTATACGGCAATGTGGACGCAGAGTTCCTTGGCGGAGAAATCCCGATCGCCGGTATCGCGGGCGACCAGCAGGCCGCTTTGTTCGGCCAGTGCTGCTTTGAGTCCGGCCTTGTGAAGAATACGTACGGAACGGGCTGCTTTATCCTGATGAATACCGGAGAAAAAGCGGTGGATTCCAAGAACGGCCTGCTCACTACCATTGCCTGGGGACTCGACGGCAAGGTGGAATATGCCCTGGAGGGCAGCGTGTTCGTAGCCGGCGCGGCGATTCAGTGGCTGCGCGACGGACTGCGGATGATCGACAACGCGGCCTTTACCGAAACCTACGCGAACAAGGTACCGGACAGCGCCGGTGTTTATGTGGTTCCGGCCTTTGTCGGCCTTGGCGCACCTTATTGGGATCAGTATGCAAGGGGCATCATCGTCGGTCTGACCCGCGGCGTGGAGAAAGAGCATTTTGTCCGTGCAACGGTGGAAAGCCTTGCGTATCAAAGCTATGACGTCATGAAAGCGATGGAAGCGGACGCGGGCGTCGTGCTCAAAGAGCTGCACGTAGACGGCGGCGCGTCGGCCAATAACTTCCTCATGCAATTCCAGTCGGATATTCTGGGGATCGACGTGCTGCGGCCGAAGGTCATCGAGAGTACTGCTCTGGGCGCCGTGTATCTGGCCGGCCTTGCGGTAGGGTATTACAAAGACAAAGAGGATATCCGCCAGAATGTGGCTCTTGACAGAACCTTCAGGCCGAAGATGGAGGAATCCACACGGCAGGAGCTGGTAGGCGGCTGGAAAGAGGCCGTGAAACGTTCCTTTGGCTGGGCCAAGTAATTCCCGAAAGCAAATTGCGGAGGAGGATTTGTTATGCAAAACTATTTGTATGAATTTTTGGGCACGGCCCTTCTTGTTCTGTTAGGCGACGCGGTGGTTGCCAACGTCATCCTGAATAAAACCAAAGGCCAGAACTCCGGGTGGGTCGTGATTACGCTCGGGTGGGCCTGCGCGGTACTCATTCCTGCGCTGATCTTCACCGCCAGCGGCGCGGTATTTAATCCCGCTCTGGTGCTGGGTCTTGCCGCGATCGGCAAGCTGGATTGGGCGGTCGTTCCCGGTTACATCCTTGCTGAAATGCTGGGCGGCTTTGTCGGCGCAGTTTTGGTATGGGTGATGTACAAGAATCACTTTGACGATACCGAAGACGGCAATACAAAGCTGGGCGTATTCTGCACCGGCCCTGCAATCCGCAGCTATGGAAACAATTTCATCAGCGAAGTGATCGCCACTTTCGTACTGGTATTTGCAATTCTGGGAATTGCACAGACCCCTGTTGGCGACGTGGCCGCAATGGGAACCTTCGGTGTGGGCGCAATCATTTTCGCCTGCGGCGCCAGCCTCGGCGGCACCACGGGTTATGCGATGAACCCTGCCCGTGACCTTGGCCCCCGTATTGCGCATGCCGTTCTGCCCATCCCCAATAAGAGAGATTCCGACTGGAGCTATGCCTGGATTCCGGTAGTAGGCCCCATTTGCGGCGGTCTTCTGGGCGCCTGGCTGGCAGCGGCAATCTTTTAACCCCTTTGAATTACCACTTGACAATGACCTTACAATGGCATAAACTGAAATTTGCCGAGAATTGAGAGAAAGAGCCGGGCAAACTAGACTCATGTAGAAGTGGGTCTGCTTTGCTTGGCTCTTTTTGCTCAAATCGATACTTTTAGGAGGTTTACAGATGTTTGATGTAGCAATCATCGGCGGTGGGGCGTGCGGCTGTTCGCTGCTGTATGAGCTGAGCCGCTACAAGGTGAACGCGGTGCTTTTGGAAAAGGAAAACGACGTAAGCGTCGGTACTACCAAAGCAAACAGCGCGATCGTGCACGCGGGATACGACCCGGAACCGGGTACCTTGATGGCCCGCTACAACGTGGAGGGCAACCGGATCATCGAGCAGCTTTGCGCGGATCTGGATATTTTATATGATAAAATCGGTTCGCTAGTCCTTGGATTTTCCGAAGAGGACCGCGCGACGGTGGAAGCTCTGTACCGAAGAGGCGTTGAAAACGGAGTGCCGGGATTGCGCATTGTAGAAAAAGAAGAGCTGCACCAGATGGAGCCGGCGCTGAGCGAGAACGCTCTGTTTGCTCTCTGGGCGCCCAGCGCGGCGATTATCAACCCATGGGAGCTGGCGATTGCGCAGGCAGAAGTAGCCGTGCAGGGCGGCGCCAAGGTGATGCTGGATGCGGAAGTGACCGGCATTGAGAAAAACGGAGATGTGTTTACCATCGAGACCTCTCAGGGTCCGGTGCAGGCCCGGTTTGTCGTCAATGCTGCCGGCGTGCATACAGACCGCATCGCGGCGATGGTGGGCGATAACAGCTTTCAGATCATACCGAACCGCGGCGAGTATTTTGTGCTCGATACCACGCAGGGCAAGCTGGTCAGCCGCGTGATCTTCCAGTGTCCTACCAAGGTGGGCAAGGGCGTGCTGGTTTCTCCCACAGTGCACGGCAACCTGATTGTGGGGCCGAACGCGGAAGATGTTTCTGTAGACGATGCCGACACCACGTCCATGGGGTTGCACAATGTGCGGCAGGCGGCGATCAGAAGCGTGCCGAACATCAATTTCCGCGATTCCATTCGCAACTTTGCGGGAGTACGCGCCATTTCCACACAGGATGATTTTATTGTTGGACCGAGTGAGGCGTGCGAGGGCTTTTTCAACATCGCGGGCATCAAGTCCCCGGGGTTGACCTCCTCCCCGGCGATCGCGCGCGACATGGTGCAGATGCTGCACCGCGCCGGTCTGGAGCTTTCGCCGAATCCGGACTTTGTATCAAAACGCCGCATGCTGCGGTTTAAATCCCTCAGCCCGAAAGAGCGCGGCGAAGCCATTCTCCGCAACCCGCTGTACGGCACCATCGTGTGCCGCTGTGAAACCGTAACCGAGGGTGAGATCGTAGACGCGATGCACCGCCCGCTTCCGCCGCGTTCGGTAGACGGCATCAAGCGCCGCTGCACGCCTGGCATGGGCCGCTGCCAGGGCGGCTTCTGCGGGCCGAGAGTACAGGCGATCATCGCCCGCGAGCTGGGAATTCCGGAGAGCCAGGTGCCTCTGGACCGCACGGGGATGCATATCATCCTTGGCCGGACGAAAGAGCAGAAGGAGGCGGGCAAACAGTGAAACAGGAATATGATGTGATTGTCGTTGGCGGCGGCCCGGCCGGTTTGGCGGCGGCGCTTTCCGCACGGCAGAACGGGGCCGAAAGCGTGCTGCTGCTTGAACGCCAGGCAGATCTCGGCGGTATTCTGAACCAGTGTATCCACAACGGCTTTGGGCTGCATTATTTTAAACAGGAGCTCACCGGCCCGGAATATGCCGAACGGTTTATCGACGAATTAAAAAAGAGCGATATTGAGGTGCTGACCGGCACCATGGTGCTGGAGCTCGATTTGAGCGAGCGCCGCACGGTATATGCCATTAACCCGCAGCGCGGGTATCTGGAGCTGCGGGCCAAGGCGATCGTTCTGGCCATGGGCTGCCGCGAGAGAACGCGCGGCGCGATCGGCATTCCCGGCAGCCGCCCGGCAGGCGTATTCACGGCGGGCGCAGCACAGCTGTATATGAATCTGGAGGGCGACCGCGTCGGCAGCCGCGTGGTGATCCTCGGCTCCGGCGACATCGGCCTGATCATGGCCCGCCGCCTGACGCTGGAGGGAGCCAAGGTGCTGGGCGTCTACGAGGTGATGCCGTATTCCGGCGGCTTGATGCGCAATATTGTGCAGTGCCTGAACGATTATGATATTCCGCTGCATTTGTCGCACACCATTACCGAAATCCGCGGCGATAAGCGCGTGGAGCAGGTGGTTGTGCAGAAGGTAGACGAGAACCGCGTCCCGATTCCGGGAACGGAAAAAGTGCTCAACTGCGATACCGTTCTGCTCTCTGTCGGACTGATCCCCGAAAATGAGCTTTCGCGTCAGGCCGGGCTCGAGATCGACCCGCGCACGAACGGCCCGGTGGTGTATGAGAACATGGAAACCAGCACCCCCGGTATCTTTGCATGCGGCAACGTGGCGCATGTGCACGATCTGGTGGATTTCGTCACTGCGGAAAGTCAGCGCGCCGGCAAATCCGCCGCGCTGTGCAGCAAGAGCGGCAGCCCCTCCGAAGAGGGCATGCTGCGCCTGAAAAACGGATTCGGCGTCGGGTATACCGTGCCGCAGAAAATCCGCCCGCAGAGTGTGGAGAAATCCGTAGACGTTTTCTTCCGTGCGAATCAGATTTTCCGCGGCGCACGGATTATGGTAAAAAGCGGGGAAACCCGTATTGCTTCGTATCCCCGCGAGCATATCGCTCCGGGTGAGATGGAGAAAATCACCCTGCCGCTGGCCCTTTTGAAGAAGGCGGAAAACGGCGAGCTTACTGTTTCGATTGAAAAGGAGGAATGACGCATGACAGAGCTGGTTTGCATTGTTTGTCCCAAAGGGTGCCGCCTGCATGTGGATGAGAAGAACGGATATAAGGTAACGGGCAATTCCTGCCCGAGGGGAGAGGTTTACGGCAAAAAGGAGCTGATCGCCCCCACCCGCACCGTCACCTCCACCGTGAAGATCAGGGGTGCTTCCATCGCGCGCGTGCCGGTGAAGACAGACCATGAAATCCCGAAAAAGGATATCTTTGCAGCCATGCGCCTGCTGGACGGCATCACGCTGCAGGCCCCGGTGCATGTGGGCGATATTGTAGTGCCGAATCTTTTGGGGCTCGGCGTGAATTTTGTGGTAACGCGCAGCCTTGCCAAGGTTTCGGACGCAGGGTAAGCGGTTTGGCTGCAAACAACTGAATTCGTTTGTATCGGCAGGCGGCCCCGTTTGGGGTCGTCTGCTTTTGTTATAATTGTATACGAATGTTGTCATAGTGAAAAAAGTACTTATCGAAACGAATGATTTCCGGTATAATGGAGCTATTCCTAATCCCGGGAGGTTGTCATGGCGTCAAAAATTACCCTGTCGGAGGGAAAGATACAGCCGCTTTTGGTGCGGCTTGCGTTTCCTCTTTTGATAGGCAACATTCTGCAGCAGTTTTATAATATCATTTCTTCCATCATCGTGGAGCGCTACCTTGGCGAAACCGCATTCGCGGCCATCGGCATCGCGGGCACGGTGATGAATCTGTTTATTTTCATTTTGGGCGGCTGCTGTACCGGCATCGCCGTCATTATGGCCTCGCTGTATGGCAAGGGGGATCACCCGGCCCTGCGGCAGGCAATTTTTCTGTCGCTGGTGTTCGGCGCATCGTTTACGCTGCTCATCGGCCTTCTGGGCCTGACCTGCACACCCTTTCTGCTCCGGCTGATTCAAACTCCGCCGGCCGTTTCCGCTTTGGCGGTGGAATACCTCAATACGATCTTCCTCGGGCTTCTGGCCTGTTTCTTCTATAACTTTTTTGCGGCGGTGCTGCGGGCGATCGGCAATACCAGCGCTGCGCTGCTGTTTTTGCTCGTCTCGATTGTGATCAGCCTGTTTCTGGCGATCCTGTTTGTGGCGCATCTTGGCCTCGGTGTGCGCGGCGCGGCGCTTGCTACCGTGCTGGCACAGATTCTGTCGGCGCTGCTGTGCCTGCTGTACATCCGCAAAACGCTTCCGTTTCTGCGGGTGGGGCGTGAGGACATGCGCTACGACGGCTCTATGATCGCAAAGATCACCCGGTTTTCTCTCGTGTCGGCGCTGCACCAGTCCAGCCTGTATATCGGCAAGCTCTTGGTACAAGGCGCGGTGAATACCATGGGTCTGGCGGCCATTTCAGCCTACACGGCCACCACCCGCGTAGAAGGAATCGTTCTCGCCGTCGGCGACAGCGGGGCAGAGGCGATTTCTGTCTTTGTGGCGCAGAACACCGGGGCGGGTAAGCGCCCCCGCGCAAGGCAGGGTTTTTTCATCGGCCTGCGCGGTCTGCTGGCAATCGCGGCGCTGCTGTCGCTCATTCTGTTCTTTTCGGCGGAGGCGCTCATGCGCTTTTTTGTTCCCGACGGCAGTGCGCAGACCATTTCCTATGGAACCTCCTATCTTCAAATCCTTTGCTTCTTCTACTTTTTGAGCTATACGGGCAGCGCGTTCGTGGGCTTTTACCGCGGCAGCGGCCTGGTTAACATTCCGCTGATCGGCACGACCCTTCACATTTCGCTGCGCGTGATTTTATCGTATCTGTTTGTTTCCAGCCTGGGAATGGACGCGGTGTCTTACGCAACCGGCGTCGGCTGGATTGTCATCGTGATTTTCCACAGCCTGATGTTTGTGCACCTGAAGAAAAAAGAGGATCTGCTGTCGCCGAGCGGACCGGTTTCCGTAACGGAAGAACCGGCTTCTCCGGTGCCGGAGGCTCCGGCATCTGAGCTGACGCAGGGACCGTTGGATACTTTTTCGGGATCGGAACAAGGGGATGCGGCAGACCCGGAGGAGCCGGCCTGATCAATCCGGCAGAATATTTTTGGCACCTTCACCCGTGGAGTTTTCTCACGGGTTCTTTTTTGCGTAGATGTTTTGCCATAGGCAGCACTAACTATAAAACCGTTTGAAAAAGAGCGGTAAAATCACATTTAAAATACAGAGATGAAATAACCTTTTCCCGTTATTTGTCGATATAAAATATAGAAAGAGCGCTGTCTGGAAGTGTATTTTATCAAAAGGGAGATGTGAATCCATGCCCGGAAAAAAAGAGAAAAATGCTTCACAGGAAAAATCGTATTTAAAAGCGGTGCCGCTCACCCGCCGTCTGACATTCCGCATTCCCGCAAGACTTCTTTTGATGACTGCTGTTGTCATCTCGATCATGGTGGTTGTTCTTGGAACGCAGACGATTTCGATGGTGCAGGATATGACAAGAGTTGAAATATCCACACTGGCAAAAAACAACGCGGCGCTTTCCTCCGACTACCTGAACACCATGCAGGCCCGTGCGCAGGCTTTGGCCAGTTCCCTTACCGACATGAACGACGCCTCCATTCAGATGGAGCATAAGGTCGATCTTACAAAAAAGATGATGGAAAGCGTGCTGGAGGATGACCGCATCTTTTCCGTTTATACCGCATGGGAGCCGAATGCGTTCATTCCGGATACGCCGAACGGCCAGTCGTATTACTATTACCGCAACGGCAGCAGCATCCTGCTGGATGAACTGAATGATTACAGCACCTACGGCGACAGCGACTATTACGCGCCCGCAAAAACCAATCAGAAACCCCATATGACGGAGCCGTATTCTTACGACCTGAGCAACGGGAAGCGGGTATGGCTCATTACGATCAGCAATCCGATCCTTTCCTCCTCCGGGGAGTTTCTGGGGGTTGCCAACTGCGATATTGTGGTGGATACCATCAACAGCCTGTCGTTCGAGATGGGGGAATACAGCGAGGCTTACACCTATCTGCTCTCCAGCAAAGGCGTGTATCTGGCCAACTCGAAGGACCCGTCGCTGATGGGTACCGAGCTTGCCTCCGGTGGGATCAATGACGAAATCCTCTCCGTTACAAAACAGGGGCAACAGCAGCAGTGGGAAGAGAAGGATTCCCTTTTCGGCAAAGAGTGTTATATCGTACATATCCCGGTTACCATTTCGGGCATAGATACGCCGCTTTCCAGTGCATTTGTCGTGACGAAGGACGATGCCCTGCGGGAGGTATATTGGATCCTTGCGCTGCTGATCGGAATCGGTGTTCTCGGCATCATCGGCATCGGCATCGGGATTGTGATTACGCTCCGCCGGGCGCTGCGGCCGATCGGCACGATCATTTCCGCGGCGGAACATATGGAGCAGGGCAACCTGCATGTGGACTATCATGTGAATTCCTCCAATGAGCTTGGGTATTTGAGCGAGGTATTCCAGCGCACGGCGTTTGTGCTGCAGGGATATATTCAGGAGATTTCCGCGCTGCTGACCAGGCTGGCCGAGGGGGATATGCGCATCTCTGTTGAACAGGAGTATGTCGGCGATTTCGCGCCGATCCGCGGGGCGCTGGAGCGCATTTCGGAATCACTCAACAGCACTTTGAGTCGGATCGGGCTCGCGGCAGACCAGGTAGGGGCCGGTGCGTCGCAGGTTTCAGACGCGGCACAGGCGCTGGCGTCCGGCGCTACGGAGCAGGCCGCAACCGTGGAACAGCTTTCCGCCTCCGTCGTCAAAATTTCGGAGCAGGCCGAAGAGAACAGGAAGAACGTTGAAGGCGCCTCTCGGCTGGTCGATGAGGCCAACCAGAGCTTTGATCTGGGGATTTCCTACATGAAGCGTCTTGAGGAATCCATGCGGGGGATCGACGACGCTTCGTTGCAGATCAGTACGATTACGAAGGTGATTGAAGATATTGCGTCCCAGACCAATATTCTGGCGCTGAACGCCGCCATTGAAGCGGCGAGGGCCGGTGCGGCGGGCAAGGGCTTTGCCGTGGTGGCCGACGAGGTGCGTGTGCTGGCCGCAAAATCCTCAGAGGCAGTCAAGCAGACTGAGCTGCTGATTCAAAAATCGGCTGAAATGGTGGCGGAGGGAACGAAAATTACCGACGATACCGCCGCGATTCTGAAAGAGATCGTTGAGAATGCCGGGAAGATCGGGAAAATCACAAACGAGATTGCCAGCGCTTCGGAGGAGCAGACCTCTGCGATCGAACAGGTATCGACAGGACTTTCGCAGGTGTCTGCGGTGGTTCAGACGAACGCCGCCACAGCGGAGGAGAGCTCGGCCTCCAGTCAGGAGCTGTCCGCTCAGGCCGAAACGCTGCGCAGTGAAATCGGCGGCTTCCGGCTTCGGGAAGAGCATCCCTCCGAAAGCATTATCAAAGAAGAGGAAATTCATTTGTAAGCGTTCTTCGCTTCTGCGTGTATTTATTGAAATGGTAACAGCGGCAGAAAGCCGGAGCCGGGTGAAAAATTTCACTCGGCTCCGGCTTTCTTTTGATGGGAATCACAGGTGCTCCAATCAAATATTGGGGTTTTAGCGTCAGTGCGCTTTTCGCCGTATACTATGTAGAGGAAAGCGCTGTTCAAAATAAAAATAATTTTTATTTTAGGGGCTTTTTGAACAGCACTACCAGGCGAAAAATCTGCTGTGGGCTTACTGTGAGCGGGGGACTTGCCTTCCGGGAAGAGCTTGTTAAGAGAAATACAGGTGTTCTACTTTTATCGACAAGATTTACGATCTGCGTTATAATAAAATGAAACTAAGAGCAGCACGGCCGTGCCGTTTGCCGTGCGGGAGGGGCAGTCCATATGAATCCGGTGATGGAGAACATTCTTACCAGACGCAGTATCCGGTCTTATGAGGAGCGGCAGATTCCGGCGGAAAGCCTGGATCAGATCCTTCTCGCCGGCACCTACGCGCCGTCGGGCAGAAGCCTGCAAACCTGGAAGTTTACCGCCGTACAGAACCCGCAGGTGCTGGCGCGCATCAATGCCGCACTGCGCGAGGCCCTGCGCACGGTTTCGGTCGGGCCCGATACCCACCCGTATGTGGCCCGCCTGAAACCAAAGGCGGAACGGGAGGATTCGGAATTTCTGTTTCACGCCCCTACTTATGTCATTGTTTCGAACGACCGCCAAAATGTCAATGCCCTTGCCGATTCCGCCGTGGCGATGGAGAATATGATGCTGGCGGCCCATTCCTTCGGAATCGGCTCCTGCTGGCTGAATCATCTGCCCGGCCTGACACACCATCCTGTGATCCTCAGTTTAATGGCAGAACTGGATATTCCGGATCATCACGATATTTATGGAACCCTTGCGCTTGGCTGGCCGAAAAAGTCTTCCCCGGCCGCCGGCCCGCGCAAGGATGCAATTCACATCATCCGTTGACCGGGCGGTTATCATTGCCGCCCATTTTAGAAAGAAAGGGGACCCCATGATAAAAAAAGAAAAGTCCCGAGGGAAGAATCCGCATGCACCGGTGGTTTTGCTGGTGAATGAGCCTGGGATTCTGATTGATTTTCTGCGCGATAATCTACGGGGAAAATCGCGAAACAACATTAAATCGTTGCTGGCCCGCGGCGCAGTGCTGGTAGAGGGCCGTGTAGCGACCCGCCATGATTACCCCCTGCGTGCGGGGCAGTCCGTACAGGTTCGCTGGGCGCCGCAGGCTCCGGCCGCCGGAGGCCGCGCGCTGGAGATTCTGTATGAGGACGACGAGCTTTTGGTCATCAATAAGCCTGCCGGCCTGCTGTCGATCGCCAATGAGAAGGAAAAGGAGCGCACCGCGTATCATCAGATGACAGAGCACGTGCGCCAGAGCGACCCGGACGCACGGATCTTCATTGTGCACCGGCTCGACAGAGATACCTCCGGCGTGCTGCTGGCCGCCAAAACCGCAGAGATGAAATACGCTTTGCAGGATCAGTGGGGAACGCTCGTTAAAACCAGAGCGTATACCGCTGTGGTGGAGGGGTGTCCGCAGCCGCTGAGCGGACGGATTCATACCTGGCTGTATGAAACAAAAAACACGATGGTCTATTCCGGCGAGCAGGGCGACGACGGCCTGGAAGCCATTACAGACTATAAGGTGATCGGTATCTCTCCGGAGTATTCGCTGGTGGACATTCGCCTGCAGAGCGGCCGGAAGAATCAGATTCGCGTACACATGACAGAAAAGGGCTGCCCCGTTGTGGGGGACAAAAAGTACGGGGCGAAAAGCAATCCCCTTAAACGGCTTGGCCTGCATGCCGGAGTTCTGGAACTGCGCCACCCCGAAACCGGAAAGCTCCTGCGGTTTGAGGCAAAGGTGCCCGCCGTGTTTTTATCGATCTCGTTCCAGCGTACCAATATAAAGTAAAGAAAACGCTTTGTTTTTCTTAGAATACAGCAAAAAGCGCGCGGATTTTTCCGCGCGCTTTTTGCATTGATAACGAGTTATTTCAAATCTTCCACAGAAAGCGTCTGGCCGTCCCGCAGCTTGTGGCGGGCGCCCTGAATCACCGCGTCCATCCGCTCCAGCTCTTCCAGAAGCTGGCGCTCCTGCTCGCTGGTCGAAAGCACTCTGTGGATTCCGCCGTTGCGGATCACGATCCGCCGGTCGGCGATCAGCGCGAGGAGCGGGTCGTGGGTGGCCATCAGCACGATTTTATCCTCCGCCACCAGCAGCTTCAGCGCTTTCTTGCGGTCGATGCCCGCGTTTTCGATCTCGTCGATCAGAACGATCGGCGAGGTGCTCAAAATGGCGGTGTCGGCGATCATCAATGCACGGGACTGTCCGCCGCTCAGGCTGGTGACGGGGGTATCCATGCGGAACTGCTCCCCGGCAAGATGGTTTGCTTCCTCAATAATCCGGGCGATCACCGTATCGGCGTTGTCGCACAGGCGGCTCTGGGCATGCAGCTCCAGAAACTCCTGCACCGTCAGGTCCATGACAAAGTTCATATTCTGCGAAAGCTGGGCCACGAGCTTATTGCCGGAGGAAAACCGCCATTTGTTGTCCGGCTTTTCTTCGTTGATGAGAATGCTGCGCCCGGTTGGGGTATCGCCCTGCGCAACCCATTCAATGTCCGCCAGCAGGCGGCTTTTGCCGGAGCCGGTCGGCCCCACGATCGAAATGATCTGTGAGCTGCTGACCGTCAGGCTCTCAAAGCCTTCCGGTACGCCGGTTTTGTCGTGCCCCGGCAGAATCGTCAGAGAGTGGACAAGCGAAGAAGTGTCCAGCCCCAGAAAATCATTCATCTGCTGAATGAACACCGGCAGATCGGCCAGCAGGCGTTCCTTGTCGATCGCCAGGTCCTCCAGCTCGATGGGGGAAAAGTGCTCTAAAAACAGGGGAAAGGTCATCGATTCGTATCCGGTCACATCCAGCTTGTTCAGCGTAAAGTAATCGGATACAAACGGGTATTCCGTCAAAATCTGTGCTATGGTTTTCTCATTCATGCCGGGTCCTCCCCCAAATCCATTTTCTTGACGTTCCCCAGCTGGTAATTCTCACCGATTCTTGTTTCACCCAGGCAATACGAACACAGGGCCGCCGGCATGGGGAAGCGCAGCTGCACGCCCTGTACCGAATCGACGCGTTTGGATTCATCATATACAAGCGTTCCCAGCTCGTAGGCGCCCTGACCGGTCAGGCCGTTGACGTGCATCACGACGGCGCGGGGATTGACCGAGCTGACGCGGGAGGCAAACACCTCGCGCTCTGCCTGCGACACAATGTCGCCCTTGGTGATGACGACAACATCGGCAGATTTGAGCAGCGGGCCGATCTTTTTCGGGGTGTTGATGCCCGAAAGGTTGTCGATCACACAGATGCCCTTGATGTCCTTCAGGTAAGGGGAGCAGCGGTTGCACAGTCCGGCGGATTCGCTGATGAGCAGATCGAGGCCGATGCGGTTGCCCCACCGCACGATTTCCTCAATGTTTGAGGCGAAAAAGTGGTCGGGACAAAGCGCGCCGGAAAGACCTTTTTTGACGGGAACGCCTGCCTTTTCATAGGCGACGTTATCGTCGGTATACAGGCAGTCGAACTTCACGACGCCCACCTTGATGCCGCGGTTTTGAAGCGCGGCGATGGTTTTCAGAATCACAGAGGTTTTGCCCGACGAGGGAGGGCCGGAAAAAATCGTGAGGTTCATAACTGCTCCCTTCCGGCGGCAGCGAAAAAGTCACGTTCTGTTTCGCGGATCAGCGCGCCGATATCATTCTCGTGAATGTAATCCCAGCCCAGCCACAAAAAGTGCTGGTCGGGGCGCAGGCCGTTGTCCACCAGCGGATTGGTCGAGGGGAATTTGCCGTTCAGTGACATCAGCTCGCCCACCTCTTTGGAGAACAGGAAATCCACAAACGGCTTGACCTTCTCCTTGGCGCTGGCCTTTGTCAGCAGAAAAATGGGGCTGATGATCGCGCCCTCTTTGGGCCAGACCGGTACGAGCGGGCTTTTTGCGTCGAGCATCTGCGTGAAAAAGTATGGAGTGATCGAGATGGCCGGGGCCTGCTGCTGGCGTCCCGCTTTGACCATCTGCGCCGGGTGCATGCCGCTGAGCAGGTTGCGTCCGAGTTTTTCAATGCCCTCTTTGCCGTAGAAGCGGCGGATGTGCAGAGTCAGTGCGTTGAACATATCCAGATCGCGCACCGGCAGAGAAATGCTGTTCTCGAATTCGGGGCTCAGCAGATCCTCCCATCCGGACGGGAACGGGCGGTCGCCCAGTACGGCGGTGTTCACCATAAACACGCAGGCCACCACGCCGATGATCGTGTACTGCCCGAGCGGGTCTCTTAAATTGATGCGTTCGTTTTCAAAATCGGGATTCAGATGAGCAAGGCCTGAAATATCCTCGAATACGCCCGCTTCGCGGTAGCGGCCCATCAGCTGGCGGTCAAAGAACAGGTCAAAGCCTGCGGAAAGGTACAGGTCCGAAAGCTTTTCTGCGTCTCCGTTTGCGGCGAGCACGCGCTCCTTTGCGGTATCGAGCCCCATGCTGGCAGCTTTCAAGTCGTAATCGGTGCGTGCGGCCAGCTCGCTGTTTTCTTTCAGCCAGGCTTCCAGCCGTTCCAGCAGTGGAATGCGGATGGGGCAGGGCAGAACGCCCTCTACATGGATTTCCGCGCCGCTGTTCCGCTTCATTGCGGAAAGTCCGGTGCCAGCGGCATACTGACCCTGCTCGATCGTATCCACGAGTTTCTGCTCAAACAGCTCTGGGTTGATTTTTCTGCTTTTGAGAGCGGTTTCGAGCGAAATGGTTCTGCCCATGGTCTTACGCATCAGGTCGTTGCTCAGCTGCTCAAATCCTTGAGAGATCAGCAGTTCTTTTGCCTCCGGGTATTTCTCTGTAATATCGTAAACAGTGTCGGTGAGTTTAAAATAGTTGTTCATATTCATTCCGTCCTTTCCGTTCGGTCACTTTGGCGGATTTTTTTCTTGATGGTGCTAGTATACCAAAAAGAGAGGCGTTTGTACGTTGTAAAAGCAACGGAAATCGATGAGAAATTATTTTAAAAATAATTTGCATTTTGTATTGTCGTGCGACTGCAGAGCGGCATTTCGAAAAGCTCAACCGCATACAACAAGAGTGTTTCTTCCCCTGCTGCGTTTATCGTTTGTTCTGCGCAATTTTCAACAATTTTATATTTTTGCGAGTCGAAAAAACAATATTGTGAATTTTTTAGCGTTGACAGTCCCGGTTCATGGCGATATAATACGGGGAATATCAGTCGTTAAACTGTTTGGCAGTCAGGCGGGTTCGCGCAGGCGTTGTCCGCATATTATGAAAATGAGCGCGAAAGCAGGCGAGTTTCAGTGGAGGTGTCGCTATGGTAGTCCATGAATTGCCGTTCCCCGCGGTGTGGGAAAACGGCGTGCAGGCCGGGTACGGCGGGAACCAGGAATGGTTTTCGCAGGTGTTTCAGCGCACGGCGGGCTGCGCCAGCGTCACAGGCGCGAACCTGGCGGCATATTACGCGTCCCGGACTGCCGAGAGCCGCGGTCTGTATTCCGGGGATACGGAGCGGTTTTCCAAATCGGAATATCTGCGGGTTATGGAAGAGGTGTACCGATACATGACGCCGGGGCCGATGGGGTTTCCGGTAGCGGGGCGGTTTGTACAGAAGTTTTTGCAGTTTGCAGGGGAGCACGGAAGTACCTTTCGGGCGCACACGATGTTCCACCGCTGCGGCTGTGAGGAGCGGATGACATTTCTCAAAGAGGCGATCACCAAGGGAAACCCGGTGGCGTTTCTGGTTCTGAGGCACCGCGCGCCGGAGATGAGGGAAAACAACTGGCATTGGGTTACCATCACCGGCTGGATCGAGGATGCCGGCGGCGAGCAGGTGATCGTATCGAACTGCGGCGAACGCGAGGTGTACCAGGCCGAAATGCTGCTAGAGAACCACCGCGGGAATGTTTTGCGGATGGTATGGTTTTCTCGCTGATGATAGACAGAAAAATCTCCTTCCCCTTTTCAGGGGAAGGAGATTTTTTGTGATAGGGATTCTTTATTCATTATCCGATTTTCTTTTTCCATCCACCCAATCGCGGATGAAGTCCCGTGGGACAATACTCTCGATCAGTGCGCCCAGTAAAACGGTATCTGTAAAAACAACCATTCCATATACACGCTGATCGACCCAGTAATAATATAAGGCGTAAAATGCGAAAAACAGGGCGAGGATCAACACCAGACTGGCCACGGTCTGGATGATGCTTCCGCGCGTAACCTTGGTGCGGGGCTTCGGTTCAAATTCCGTGTCGGGGCTGCGTCCCGGCACAAGCGCCTGCTGGATGAAAATGGCCAGAATGACAAACAGATACAGCATCCAGTCCAGCCAGGTCAGGTTTCCATAATCCATCGACCCCGCTGGGGCGAAAATACAGGTAACCATGAAAAGCAAGAAAAAGCAAAGCGATGAAAACGGGGCTGACCAGATACCTCGAGATCCACGTGCTGAATTTGTAATCGGCAGAATCCTGTCCGCTGTTATCCATGCGGTACGCACCTCCTTTTCAACATTTTAACAATAGAATATAAGTCAGTGCGCGGGCGCATCCGGAGCTGCGGGCTTTGGTACCGCACCCCTATTGTTTTACGGGCTTTTCCCACTTGGCAATCAGGTCGGCTGTCGATTCCAGCGCGGCGGCGGGGTAGCCTTCGATGCTGCCGCTGTCGCAGGCCGCGGCCAGAGCAGGATCGATCGGCAGTTTGACCAAAACATTCAGATTGTGCTGCTGCGCGATTTCTTCCACGTGGCTTTCGCCGAACACCGCGATTTTCTTGCCGCAGTCGGGACACTCCACATAGGACAGGTTTTCGATCAGGCCCAGAATGGGAACGTTCATCATCTCCGCCATCTTTACCGCTTTCGAAACGATCATCGAAACCAGCTCCTGCGGCGAGGTGACCAAAATGATTCCGTCCAGCGGGATCGACTGGAACGTGGTCAGTGCCACGTCACCGGTTCCGGGCGGCATATCGAGGAACAAAACGTCCACATCTCCCCAGATGACGTCCTTCCAGAACTGCTTGACAACGCCCCCGACGATCGGGCCGCGCCACAGCACGGGGTCGGTCGGGTTATCCAGCAGCAGGTTGACGGAAATCAGCTTGATCCCCGTTTCGCTTAAAACGGGAAGAATGCCGTTTTTGTCCGCCAGCGCTTTTTCCGTGATGCCGAACAGCTTGGGGATTGAGGGGCCGGTAATGTCTGCGTCCAGTACGCCGCTGACCAGACCCATCCGGTTCGCGAGTACCGCCAGCATTGCCGTTACCGAAGATTTGCCCACGCCGCCCTTGCCGCTGACAACGCCGATCACCTTTTTGATCCGGCTCAGGCGGTGGGGGGCTTCCAGCAGGCTGGATGGTTCGGTGCGGCTGGAACAGTTGGCGCTGCAGCTGCCGCAGGAATGGTTGCAGGTTTCGCTCATAGCTTTTACTCCTTTGTCCGTTTCGCTTTATTCCTGTACAGTATACTCTGTTTTGGTCGAAAGTCAACCGCGCCGCCGGGGGAGCGCGGGCAATAAAAAAATCCCTTTCGCAGCGCGAAAAGGATTTGACAGCAGCTTTTGATTTGAATAAAGTACTAGAATATGATTAATTGAGCAGAAATATTCCAATTATCTTTAAGGATATACTTGACAATCACAATATATTGTAATAAAATAGTATACTGCATCATCATGGAAACGTATACTTTTTTCCTTAACTTTAGGTCTATTCTAACATGCTTTTTGGAAAAAGGCAAGAGCATCTTTTAAAATTTTACCGAAGCGGTGGTGTGCGCCGGCAGTTAAAGTTTGTTTATCCGACAAAGATGGTGAAATATATGAATGGAGTGATTGAGCCAATGGTGAATGTCAAACCGGTACAACTAGGCAAGAATACTCGCATGAGCTTCTCCCGGATTGATGAAGTCCTGGACATGCCGAACTTGATCGAGGTGCAAAAGAATTCCTACCAGTGGTTTTTGGAAGAGGGCCTGAAAGAGGTTTTCCGCGATGTTTCCGGCATCACGGATTATACCGGAAATCTGGTACTCGATTTTGTAAACTATAAACTGGATGACAAGCCTAACTACAGCGTAGAGGAATGTAAGGAACGCGATACTACCTACGCTTCGGCTCTTCGGGTAACGGCCCGCCTGCTGAATAAGGAAACCGGCGAGATCAAGGAATCCGAGGTTTTCATGGGCGACTTTCCGCTGATGACAGACAGCGGTACTTTTGTAATTAACGGTGCGGAGCGCGTCATCGTATCTCAGCTCGTGCGTTCTCCCGGCGTTTACTATAAAATGGATTACGACAAAACCGGTAAAGAGCTGTTCAGCTCTACGGTAATCCCGAATCGCGGCGCCTGGCTGGAATATGAAAACGATGCGAACGACGTGTTCTATGTGCGTATCGATAAGAACCGTAAAATCCCGATCACGGTGTTTATCCGTGCGCTCGGTCTTTCCACCGACGAGGAAATCCGCGAGTACTTTGGCGAGGATGACCGCATTCTGGCCACCATTGAGAAAGACCCCTGCAAAAACACAGAAGAGGCCCTGTTTGAGGTATACCGCAAGCTGCGCCCCAGCGAGCCGCCCACGATCGAAAGCGCGCAGGCGCATATCAACGGGCTGTTCTTTGACGCGAGACGCTACGATCTTTCCCGTGTGGGCCGCTATAAATATAATAAGAAGCTGAATCTGGCCGGCAGAATCACCGACCAGCAGCTGTCGCGCCCGATTGTCAACCCGCTGACCGGTGAGCTGATGGCCGAGGCCGGCGAGGTGCTCTCTCACGATAAGGCGATGCAAATTGACAACGCCGGTGTGTCTACTGCCTATGTGCAGCAGGGCGAGCGCGAGATCAAGGTGATTTCCAACGGCATGGTCAACGCGAGCGACTTTGTTCCGTTCGACGTGAAGAAGGAATGCGGCATCAACGAGCGCGTCCGCTTCAGCGTTCTGGTAGAGATTCTGGAAAGCTGCGAGGGCGAGGAAGAGCTCAAGGAAGTTCTGCGCGCCCGCGCTGACGAGCTGGTACCGAAGCACATTATCATCGACGATATTTTCTCGTCTATCAACTATATGAACTGCCTGGCGATGGGCCTCGGCCACACCGACGATATCGACCATCTGGGCAACCGCCGCATCCGTTCTGTCGGTGAGCTGCTGCAGAACCAGTTTCGCATCGGCTTCTCCCGTCTGGAGCGCGTCATCCGCGAGAGAATGACCCTGCAGGCGCAGGATCTCGAGATCCTGACGCCCCATTCGCTCATTAATATCCGTCCTGTTGTGGCGGCGATCAAGGAATTCTTCGGTTCCTCCCCGCTGTCGCAGTTCATGGATCAGAATAACCCGCTCGCAGAGCTCACGCATAAGCGCCGTCTGTCCTCTCTCGGCCCCGGCGGTTTGTCCCGTGACCGCGCCGGATTCGAAGTCCGCGACGTTCACTACAGCCACTACGGCCGCATGTGCCCAATTGAAACGCCTGAAGGTCCGAACATCGGTCTGATTTCGTACCTGGCTACCTTTGCGCGCATCAACGAGTACGGCTTTATTGAGGCGCCGTTCCGCCGCGTGAATAAGGCGACCGGCTGCGTTACGGAGGAAGTCGAGTATATGACCGCCGACGTAGAGGATGATTACATTGTGGCGCAGGCCAACGAGCCGCTGGATGACGAAGGTCACTTTGTACATCCGAAGATCAACGGCCGTTACCGCGACGAGTTTGTGCAGGTGGAAAGCGCCCGCGCGGACTTCATGGACGTTTCGCCCCGCATGGTGGTTTCCGTCGCGACCGCGATGATCCCGTTCCTCGAGAACGACGACGCCAACCGCGCCCTGATGGGTTCGAACATGCAGCGGCAGGCGGTTCCGCTGCTGAAAACCGAAAGCCCCATCGTCGGCACCGGCATGGAATACAAGGCCGGTGTAGACTCCGGTGTCTGCCTGCTTGCAAAGCGCGCCGGTGTGGTGCGCAGCGTCAGCGCCGATGAAATCCGCATTACCGCGGACAACGGCGAGGTGGATACCTACCGCGTTACCAAGTTTATGCGTTCCAACCAGGGTACCTGTATCAATCAGGTTCCGGTGGTGGACCGCGGCCAGCAGGTGGAGGCCGGCGAAGTTATCGCCGACGGCCCTGCGACCAGCAACGGCGAAATCAGCCTGGGTAAAAACGCCCTGATCGGCTTTATGACCTGGGAAGGCTACAACTACGAGGACGCCGTTCTCATCAATGAAAAGATTGTTCGTGACGACGTTTATACGTCCATTCATATTGAAGAATACGAGATCGAAGCCCGTGATACGAAGCTCGGGCCGGAGGAGATCACCCGCGACATCCCGAACGTCAACGAGGATCTGCTCAGCGACCTGAACGAAAACGGCATTATCCGCGTCGGCGCGGAGGTTCGTGCCGGCGATATCCTGGTCGGTAAGGTAACGCCCAAGGGCGAAACCGAGCTGACGGCGGAAGAACGCCTGCTGCGCGCCATCTTCGGCGAAAAGGCCCGCGAGGTGCGCGACACCTCTCTGCGTGTGCCCCACGGCGAATACGGCATCGTGGTAGACGTCAAGGTGTTTACCCGCGAAAACAGCCACGACGAGCTGAGCCCCGGCGTCAACAAGGTGGTTCGCTGCTATATTGCCCAGAAGAGAAAAATCTCGGTCGGCGATAAGATGGCGGGCCGTCACGGAAACAAGGGTGTTGTGTCCCGCATTCTGCCGGAAGAGGATATGCCCTTCCTGCCCGACGGGCGCCCGCTCGATATCGTGCTGAACCCCCTGGGAGTTCCGTCCCGTATGAACATCGGCCAGGTGCTCGAGGTTCATCTGGGCCGCGCAGCCAAGGCGCTCGGCTGGAAGATCATGACCCCCGTATTCGACGGTGCGCATGAAGACGACATTCGTGCCTGCCTGAACGAAGCCGGCATGAGAGAAGACGGCAAGGTAGAGCTCAGAGACGGCCGCACCGGCGAGCTGTTCGACAACCCCGTCACCGTCGGCTATATGTACTACCTTAAGCTCCATCACCTGGTTGATGATAAGATCCATGCCCGTTCCACCGGCCCGTACTCGCTCGTTACCCAGCAGCCGCTGGGCGGCAAGGCGCAGTTCGGCGGCCAGCGCTTCGGAGAGATGGAGGTTTGGGCGCTCGAGGCTTACGGCGCCGCTTATACCCTGCAGGAAATCCTGACCGTCAAGTCCGACGACGTGGTCGGCCGTGTCAAGACGTACGAGGCCATCGTCAAGGGCCAGAACATTCCGAAGCCCGGCGTGCCGGAGTCCTTCAAGGTTCTGATCAAGGAGCTGCAGTCGCTGGCTCTGGACGTAAAGGTGCTTGACTCCAACAATGAAGAGGTCGACCTCCAGGTAAATTACGACGACGATGTCGGATTTACTCCGTCCAGCGATGCGTTTGATGAGCCGACTGTTGCCACACAGGATAATTTTGACGGATACACGATGGAAGATCCCGACCTGGACGATTCCTTTGAGGAGGAGCCGGATCTGTTCTCGGACGAAGAAGATGAGGAGGATCCCTTCGACAGCGATTCTAACAGCGAAGATATGGAATAACAGGGGGTTGCAACATGGAATTTAACGTTTTTGAATCAATGAAGATCGGCCTGGCTTCTCCGGATACCATCCGCGAATGGTCGCACGGCGAGGTAAAAAAGCCCGAAACGATCAACTACCGCACCCTGAAACCCGAGCGCGACGGACTGTTCTGCGAAAGAATCTTTGGGCCGCAGAAGGACTGGGAGTGCCACTGCGGAAAATATAAGAGAATTCGTTATAAGGGTAAAATCTGCGAACGCTGCGGCGTTGAAGTGACCACCGCAAAGGTTCGCCGCGAGCGCATGGGCCACATTGAGCTGGCCGCGCCCGTCTCCCACATCTGGTACTTTAAGGGCATTCCTTCCCGCATGGGCCTGATTCTCGACATCTCGCCCCGTATGCTGGAAAAGGTGCTGTACTTTGCCCTGTATATCGTCACCGATCCGGGCAATGTGCGTGAGCTGCAGAAAAAGCAGATGCTCAATGAAAAAGAATACCGCGATATGCGCGAGAAATATGAGGATGATTTCAAGGCAAGCATGGGCGCTGAAGCGATTCAGGCCCTCCTTGCGGAAATCGATCTTGATAAAGAGTCTGAGGAGCTCAAGGCGGAGCTGGAGAATTCCTCCGGTCAGAAGCGCGTGAGAATCCTGAAAAGACTCGAGGTTGTCGAGGCGTTCCGCCTTTCCGGCAACCGCCCCGAATGGATGATCATGGATGCTGTTCCGGTGATTCCGCCGGATCTGCGCCCGATGGTACAGCTCGACGGCGGCCGCTTTGCGACCTCCGATCTGAACGACCTGTACCGCCGTGTGATCAACCGCAACAACCGTCTGAAAAGACTGCTGGAGCTCGGCGCGCCGGACATCATCGTGCGCAACGAAAAGCGCATGCTGCAGGAAGCGGTCGACGCTCTGATCGACAACGGCCGCCGCGGCCGCCCGGTCACCGGCCCGAACAACCGCCCGCTGAAATCCCTTTCCGATATGCTGAAGGGTAAGCAGGGACGTTTCCGTCAGAACCTGCTCGGCAAGCGCGTTGACTACTCCGGCCGTTCCGTTATCGTTGTCGGCCCTGAGCTGAAAATGTATCAGTGCGGTCTGCCGAAGGAAATGGCTCTGGAGCTGTTCAAGCCCTTCGTGATGAAGCGCCTGGTCGAAACCGGCCTCGCAGGCAACATCAAGGCGGCGAGAAAAGCCGTGGAGCGCGCGAAGCCCGAGGTTTGGGACGCGCTGGAAATCGTGATCAAAAACCACCCGGTTCTGCTCAACCGTGCGCCTACGCTGCACCGCTTGGGCATTCAGGCTTTTGAGCCGGTGCTCGTTGAGGGCCGCGCTTTGAAGCTCCACCCGCTGGTCTGCACCGCGTACAACGCCGACTTCGATGGCGATCAGATGGCCGTCCACGTGCCGCTTTCCGCAGAAGCGCAGGCCGAGGCCCGCTTCCTGATGCTGGCTGCCGGCAACCTGCTCAAACCTTCCGACGGACGCCCGGTTACCGTCCCGACACAGGATATGGTTCTGGGTTCCTATTACCTGACGCTGGATAAAGACGGCGAGCAGGGGGAGGGCAAAATCTTCCGCGATGTGGATGAAGCTCTGATGGCCTACGATACTGGAGTTGTTCAGCTGCACGCCAAAATCAAGGTGCGCCGCTCTCTCATGATCGACGGCCATATCGTGACCGGTCTGGTGGATACCACCGTCGGCCGCATCATCTTCAACCGTCCCATCCCGCAGGATCTGGGCTATGTGGATCGCTCCATTCCGGAGAACCGCCTGAAGTTCGAAATTGATTTCCTCGTGGGCAAAAAGCAGCTCGGGAAAATCATCGACCGCTGCATCCGTGTGCACGGAACCTCTAAGACGGCTGAAGTGCTCGACAGCATCAAGTCGCAGGGCTATAAATACTCCACCAAGAGCGCCATTACCGTTGCCGTCAGCGACGCGACGATTCCTGAGGCGAAGAAGACCCTCATCAAAGAGGCCGATCACCAGATCGACATGGTCACGGATGAGTACAGAAACGGTCTGCTCTCCGAGTCGGAGCGCTATAACGCCGTTCTGAAAATCTGGGAAAAGACGACAGGTGAGGTTACCGATGCGCTGCAGCACGCACTGGATCGCTACAACCCCATCTTCATGATGGCGGACTCCGGCGCCCGTGGTTCGATGAGCCAGATTCGTCAGCTCGCCGGCATGCGCGGCCTGATCGCCAACACCTCGGGCCGTACGATCGAAATCCCCATCAAGGCCAACTACCGTGAAGGCCTGAATGTTCTGGAATACTTCATTTCTTCCCGCGGCGCCCGAAAGGGTCTGGCCGATACCGCTCTGAGAACGGCGGACTCCGGTTACCTGACCCGCCGTCTGGTCGACGTTTCGCAGGAGGTCATCATCCGTGAGGACGACTGCGGCACCAGCGAAGGCCTCGAGGTATTTGATATCCGCGAGGGCAAGGAATCCATCGAGCCGCTCACCGAGCGCTTGCAGGGTCGTTACCTGGTGGAAGACTTCATCGACGAAGAGACCGGCGCGGTGCTGGTATCCAAGGATAAGCTGATGGATGAGCAGGATGCCGAACTGATCGTTTCGAAAGGCACAACACACATCAAGATCCGTTCCATCCTCAACTGCCACGCCAGACACGGTATCTGCAAGAAGTGCTACGGCGCCAACCTTGCGAATGGCCAGTCGGTCGATGTCGGCGAGGCTGTGGGTATCATTGCGGCGCAGTCCATCGGTGAGCCCGGTACGCAGCTGACCATGAGAACCTTCCACACCGGCGGTGTTGCCAGTGCTGAGGATATTACACAGGGTCTGCCGCGTGTTGAAGAACTGTTTGAGGGCAGAAAGCCGAAGCATCTGGCCATCATCAGTGAAATCTCGGGCGAGGTTTCCTTCGAGGAGATCAAGAAAAACCGTCATGTCGTGATCACCAATAAAGAAACCAGCGACCAGAAGTCGTATCTCGTCCCGTTCGGCTCGCGCATCAGCGTGAAGGAGGGTCAGGAGATCAAGGCCGGCACAAGGCTGACCGAAGGCTCCGTCAACCCGCACGACGTGCTCGCCATCAGCGGCCCGCAGGCGGTGCAGGACTACCTGATTCAGGAAGTACAGCGCGTTTACCGGATGCAGGGCGTTGATATCAACGATAAGCACATTGAGGTTATCGTTCGCCAGATGATGAAGAAGGTTCGCATTGAAGAGGCGGGCGACACCAACCTGCTGCCCAGCGCGCTGGTGGATAAGAGTGATCTTGAGGCTGAGAACGAGGCGGTTCAGAAGCGCATTGACGCCGGTGAAGCCGACCTGCAGCTCGCCACCTTCACTCCTATGCTGCTTGGTATTACGAAGGCCTCTCTGGCTACCGATTCGTTCCTGTCGGCCGCGTCCTTCCAGGAAACCACCCGTGTTCTGACCGACGCCGCCATCAAGGGCAAGGTCGATCCGCTGCTGGGCCTGAAGGAGAACGTGTGTATCGGTAAGCTGATCCCCGCCGGTACCGGCATGAAGTGCTACGGCGACGTTGAGGTTGAGACCGAAAAACCGGTATTGACAAACGACGCAGTATCGTGATAAAATAACCAATTGTGATGATTTGTGAAAAGAACAGCGAAAATCCTGCTCAAAGCATCGTAAAAAAGAGCAGGATTCCGCTGTCTACTTGTGGAGTTTTTACAAATTGTAGTGCGGTATTTCCCGGTTTCTTCCAGCGTTTTTTTCGCCGGGAGGCGGAGAATTCCGCAGTTGTTTTGTGAAAATTTTACTTCTTTGCGTCCTGCAAAGACAAGCCGTCTATCTTAAGTATCAATTCGGTTAATGCGGGAAATATATTCCTGTTTAACATATTAAATTTCAGTGAGGAGGTGTCATATGCCCACGTTTAACCAGCTGGTCCACAAGGGCAGAGAAGTCAGCGAAAGAAAGGCCAAGGCCCCGGCGCTTCTGAAAGGTTGGAACTCCAAGAAACGGATCGCTATCGATCAGGATTCCCCCCAAAAGCGCGGCGTTTGTACTTCTGTCAAGACCGCTACCCCGAAGAAGCCTAACTCAGCTCTCAGAAAGATCGCCAGAGTGCGTCTGTCTAACGGTATTGAAGTCAGTGCTTATATCCCGGGTGTCGGCCACAATCTGCAGGAACACAGTGTTGTAATGATCCGCGGCGGTCGTGTAAAGGACCTGCCTGGCGTGCGTTACCACATTATCCGCGGAACTCTGGATGCCCAGGGTGTTGCGAAGCGCATGCAGGCCCGTTCCAAGTACGGTGCGAAGCGTCCGAAGCCCGGCGCTGCGAAAAAGGGCTAAAAACCGAATATGACAGAAACCTTACGGCTGCGTGCGTATGCACAACTGCGGCGTTTTTATAAAATAGATAAGAGCGTCTCTTCGGCCCACGGGAGTTTGTCCTTTCGAGTACCTATGATATCATTTATGTGAAGGAGGGAAGTAAAGTGCCAAGAAGAGGTTCTATTGCGAAACGTGATGTTTTGCCCGATCCGCTTTACAAATCCAAGCTTGTCACCAGACTGATCAATAATATTATGCTGGACGGTAAGAAGGGAGTTTCCCAGAAGATCGTTTACGGCGCGTTTGATATTGTCAGTGAAAAAACAGGAAAAGACCCGCTCGAGATGTTCGAGCAGGCGATGGAAAACGTAATGCCTGCTTTGGAGGTTAAAGCCCGCCGCGTGGGCGGTGCGACCTACCAGGTTCCTATGGAGGTTCGCCCTGAAAGAAGGCAGACGCTGGGTCTGCGTTGGATCACCCGTTATTCCAGACTGAGATCCGAAAAGACCATGAAAGAAAGACTTGCCGGGGAAATCCTTGATGCGATTAATGGTGCCGGTGGCGCTGCCAAGAAGCGTGATGATACGCATAAGATGGCGGAAGCCAACAGGGCGTTTGCTCATTACAGGTGGTAATTTTCCGGCGTTGACCGAAAGATTTTCCGTGTTAGCATAATGAGCGGATACATTTTTCAGAATTAAGGAGGAAACTATGCCGAGGCAGGTATCGCTTCAAATGACAAGAAATATCGGCATCATGGCCCATATCGATGCTGGTAAAACAACAACAACAGAACGTATTCTGTATTATACGGGAATTAACCATAAGATCGGTGAAACCCACGACGGTTCCGCGACAATGGACTGGATGGCACAGGAGCAGGAGAGAGGTATTACCATTACCTCCGCTGCGACTACCTGCTTTTGGAAGGGTCATAGAATCAACATTATTGATACTCCCGGCCACGTTGACTTTACCGTAGAGGTAGAGCGCTCCCTGCGCGTGTTGGACGGTTCCGTTACCGTCTTCTGCGCGAAGGGCGGAGTAGAGCCTCAGTCCGAAACCGTATGGCGCCAGGCTGAGGAATATAAGGTTCCCCGTATGGCCTACGTCAATAAGATGGACATTATGGGCGCCGATTTCTACCGCGTGGTACAGATGATGAAAGACCGCCTCAAGTGCAATGCGGTTCCGATCCAGCTGCCGATCGGCAGTGAGGACACCTTCCGCGGTATCATCGACCTGGTAAACATGAAGGCTTATGTTTATTACGATGATCTGGGCAAAGATATCCGCGAGGAAGAAATTCCGGAGGATATGAAAGAGCTGGCGGAAAAATACCACACCGAGATGGTAGAGCATGTGGCAGAGCAGGACGATGTCCTGTTTGAGAAGTACCTCAATGGGGAAGCTCTGACAGAGGCTGAAATCAGCGACTGCATCCGCAAGGCGACCATCGCGAACCACATGGTTCCGGTTACCTGCGGTACATCCTACAAGAACAAGGGTGTGCAGAAGCTGCTCGACGCGATCGTGGCTTACATGCCTGCTCCGACAGACATTGAAGCGATCAAGGGCGTAAATCCCGACACCGAAGAGCCGGAGGTTCGCCATTCTTCCGATGAAGAGCCTTTCTCCGCTTTGGCGTTTAAGATCGCTACCGACCCCTTTGTCGGTAAGCTGTGCTTCTTCCGCGTATACTCCGGTATGCTCACCGCGGGCTCCACTGTTTACAATTCCACGAAGGATAACAACGAGCGCATCGGCCGTATTCTGCAGATGCATGCGAACCACCGCCAGGATATCGAAACCGTGTATGCGGGCGATATTGCCGCGGCGGTCGGCCTGAAGAACACCATCACCGGCGATACCCTGTGCGATGAAAAACACCCGGTTATCCTCGAGTCCATGGAGTTCCCGGAGCCTGTTATCCGTGTTGCGATCGAGCCGAAAACAAAGGCCGGTCAAGAGAAGATGGGTATTGCTCTTGCGAAGCTTGCAGAAGAGGATCCCACCTTTAAGGCTTATACCGACGAAGAGACTGGCCAGACCATCATCGCCGGCATGGGCGAGCTTCACCTCGAAATCATCGTAGACCGTTTGCTGCGTGAATTTAAGGTAGAGGCGAACGTTGGTAAGCCCCAGGTTTCTTACAAAGAAACCATCCGCAGAAATGCCGAGGCAGACACTAAGTACGCCAGACAGTCCGGCGGTAAGGGCCAGTACGGTCACGCGAAGATCCGTATTGAGCCGAACCCGGGCAAGGGCTACGAGTTTGTCAACGCTGTTGTCGGCGGCGCGATCCCGAAGGAATATATTCCTGCTGTTGATCAGGGTATTCAGGGCGCGATGCAGACCGGTATTCTGGCGGGCTACAACGTAGTTGACGTAAAGGTTACGCTGTATGATGGCTCCTATCATGAGGTCGACTCCTCTGAAATGGCGTTTAAGATCGCCGGTTCTATGGCGTTCAAAGAGGCTATGAGAAAAGCTGACCCGGTTCTGATGGAACCCATCATGAAGGTTGTTGTTACTGTTCCGGACGAGTATATGGGCGACGTTATCGGCGACCTGAACTCCCGCCGCGGAATGATTCTGGGTATGGACGCCGTTTCCGGCGCACAGCAGATCAATGCCGAGGTTCCGCTGTCCGAAATGTTCGGTTATGCAACCGACATGCGCTCTAAAACACAGGGCCGCGGCCAGTATGTTATGGAGCCCGCGCACTACTCTGAAGTGCCGAAATCCGTATCGGAAGGTATCATCTCCGACCGCAGCAAAAAGAACGACTAACAGGCGCAAAAGGCTTGATTTTTCATACCCGACTTGTTAGAATAGGCGTAGTCTTACTATGATAAAATTGATTTATGAAAAATAAAAGGAGGATTTCCAATGGCAAAGGCAAAGTTTGAAAGAAACAAACCGCACGTAAACATTGGTACCATTGGCCACGTTGACCATGGTAAAACCACATTGACCGCCGCTATCACCAAGGTTCTGAACCTGAACGGCACTTCCGAGTTCGTTGATTACGCGAACATCGATAAGGCCCCCGAAGAGAGAGCGCGTGGTATCACGATCAACACTTCCCACGTTGAGTACCAGACTGCTAACCGCCACTATGCGCACGTTGACTGCCCTGGCCACGCCGACTATGTGAAGAACATGATCACCGGCGCTGCTCAGATGGACGGCGCTATCCTGGTTGTTTCTGCTGCGGACGGCCCCATGCCCCAGACCAGAGAGCACATTCTGCTGTCCCGTCAGGTAGGCGTGCCTTATATCGTAGTATTCATGAACAAAGCTGACCAGGTTGACGATCCCGAGCTGCTGGATCTGGTTGAAATGGAAATCCGCGATCTGCTCAACGAGTATGAGTTCCCGGGCGACGACACCCCGATCATCCGCGGTTCTGCTCTGCAGGCGTTGGAATCCACCTCTAAGGATGTCAATGCTCCCGAGTACAAGTGCATTCTCGAACTGATGGATGCAGTTGACAGCTTTATCCCCACTCCTGAGCGTAAGGCTGACCAGCCCTTCCTGATGCCTGTTGAAGACGTATTCACCATCACCGGCCGCGGCACTGTTGCTACCGGTAGAGTGGAGCGTGGCCAGCTGAGAACTTCTGAGGAAGTTGAAATCGTTGGTTTGACCGAAGAGCGCCGCAAGGTTGTTGTTACCGGTATCGAAATGTTCAGAAAGATTCTGGATTACGCTGAGGCCGGCGATAACGTAGGCGTTCTGCTCCGTGGTATTCAGAGAAATGAAATCGAGCGCGGCCAGGTTCTGGCGAAGCCCGGTACCATTCATCCGCATACCAAGTTCAAGGGCCAGGTTTATATCCTGAGCAAAGAAGAAGGCGGACGTCATACTCCGTTCTTCAACAACTATCGTCCCCAGTTCTATTTCAGAACTACCGACGTTACCGGCGTTATCTCTCTGCCCGAGGGCACCGAGATGTGCATGCCTGGCGATAACGTTGACATGGATGTTGAGCTGATTACCCCCATCGCGATTGAAGAGGGTCTTCGCTTCGCTATCCGTGAAGGCGGCCGTACAGTTGGCTCCGGTGTTGTTACCGGCGTTGTAAAAGCCTGATTTCAGGTTTTAACTTGTCTGATTGCCCCCGACCATTTTGGCCGGGGGCTTTTTGCATAACCAGTGTTGATGTCAGCCGTTTTTGTGTCCCTTGTTTGGGCATGGGAAAAGAACAGTTTCCTTTCTTTTATGATTAGCAAAGGGAATTTACAATCCCCTATTGACAAATTAATATCAAGTGAATATAATAAAAATATCAATTAAATAAGCTGTCTTCGGGGCGGGGTGTGATTCCCCACCGGCGGTAATGCGGTTTTTGGCCGTTAGCCCGCGAGCATGTGCTGATTTTGGTGAGATTCCAAAGCCGACGGTATAGTCCGGATGGAAGAAGAACTGCGCGTTTGCGTTTGTTTTGTCCCGCAGATTTTCTGCGGGATTTTTTTCGTTGACAGCGAAAAAAGGAGAGACAATAGAAATGAATAAATCCATGACCCAAAAGAGCATTATTCAGATGACCCAGCTTGCCGTGCTGGCGGCAATTTCTGTGGTGCTGGTCGCTTTCGTCCGTATTCCTCTTATTCCCGCGGCGCCGTTTCTGGTGTACGACATGGCGGATGCTCCCATTTTGATCGCAGCGCTCCTGTTTGGTTCGAGCCCGGCGCTTCTGGTGCTTTTTGTGGTTTCTGTCATTCAGGCGGTTTTCTTCGGCGGCAATGGATGGGTCGGCCTGGTGATGCATTTTGTGGCGTCCGGCGCTCTGATTTTCCTGGTAGGCGAGTTTTATAAGAGAAAGCATAAGTTTTCTGACGCGGTGGTCGGCATGGTGCTTGGCACGCTGGCGATGACAGCGCTGATGATACCGATGAACTACATCTTTACCGTACATTTCTTCGGCATGCCGAAGGCGGCGCTCGACGCGCTGATTCTGCCGGCGATCATTCCGTTCAATCTGCTCAAGGCTTCTCTCAACAGTGCGATTGCGGCAGTATTGTTTAAGTCTTTGCAACCATTTGTTCAAAAAAATCGTGAAATGATTCATCCGGTTTAGCAACTATTTTTTCGACTTTTATTTTGTATTCTTCATATAATATGTTATAATAATCTCATCACAGATGCCGGAGCATTGTTTCTGGTGCCTGAAAGATGTTGGTTTACAACAGAATAATTCCTTATCAAGAGTGACGGAGGGAACAGGCCCTGTGATGTCCGGCAACCTGCGCAATGTGCGAAAGGTGCCAAATCCTGCGGATAAAGCCGGCAGATGAGGTTGCTTTCCACCGTTTGGCTTCTCCGAACGGTGGATTTTTTCATTGTCTTATTGTATTAGGAGGCGTAATTATGTCAAAATATTTTTTTACATCTGAATCGGTAACAGAGGGACATCCCGATAAAGTTTGCGATCAGATTTCCGACGCCGTTCTGGACGCCATTCTGGCACAGGACGAAAAAGCCCACGTGGCCTGCGAGGTTACGGCGACCACCGGACTGGTGCACGTAATGGGCGAAATCTCGACAGAGTGCTACGTTGATATTCCCGCGATCGCCCGCGAAGTGATCCGCGAGATCGGCTACGATGACCCCCAGTATGGCTTTGATGGCAATTCCTGCGGCGTGCTGACTTCGATCGATATGCAGTCGCCCGATATTGCGATGGGTGTGAACCAATCGTTTGAAGCCCGCGGCGGCGCCACAGATGAAAATGATCTGATCGGTGCGGGGGATCAGGGCATTATGTTCGGTTTTGCCTGCAACGAAACCACAACGCTGATGCCGCTGCCCATTTATCTTGCTCACGCGTTGGCCAAGCGCCTGGCGGCTGTGCGAAAAGACGGTGCCCTGCCGTATCTGCGTCCCGACGGAAAAACGCAGGTAACGGTGGAGTATGAGAACGGTAAGCCCACCCGTGTGGAGGCAGTGGTCGTTTCTACTCAGCACGACCCCGACGTGACCCAGGAGCAGATTCACAAGGACATCCTCGAGCAGGTGATCCGCCCGGTGGTTTCTGCCGATCTGCTGGATGAGAACACCAAATATTATATCAACCCCACCGGCCGCTTTGTGGTCGGCGGCCCTGTCGGCGACAGCGGCCTGACCGGCCGAAAGATCATCGTCGATACCTACGGCGGTTTCGGCCGTCACGGCGGCGGCGCGTTTTCCGGCAAAGACCCGACGAAGGTAGACCGTTCCGCGGCATATGCGGCCCGCTATGTTGCCAAGAACATTGTTGCCGCAGGCCTTGCCGAAAAATGCGAGGTGCAGCTCGCCTATGCCATCGGCGTAGCGCGTCCGGTCTCCATTCTTGTGGAAACCTTTGGCACCTCCGCTTATACCAGCGCCCAGCTGGAAGCAGC
This sequence comes from Clostridium sp. MSTE9, assembly GCF_000277625.1. Classification (NCBI taxonomy): domain Bacteria; kingdom Bacillati; phylum Bacillota; class Clostridia; order Eubacteriales; family Clostridiaceae; genus Clostridium; species Clostridium sp. MSTE9. The sequence continues at coordinate 7,954 of NZ_AKFU01000009.1, read as the reverse complement.
GATTCAAAAGGTGTTCGATCTGCGCCCGACCGCGCTAATCAAGTCGCTCGGCCTCAATCAGCCGATCTACCGCCCGCTGGCGGCTTACGGCCACATGGGCCGCGAGGATCTGGGTGTCGCGTGGGAGAAGACAGACAAAACAGAGCAGCTGAAGGCCGCGCTGGCTTAATCAGTATTTTTATAGGAAAGAGGAAGGCCTTTGTGCTTTCCTCTTTTTTGTGCTGTGCATGTGATTCTTCCATGGCGCACGCATGGGATTTTCTTTGTGTAGAAGCGATTCTTTATATCAATTTTTAATACTTATAGTATAAATTTTGCAAAATATAACGTTTTCTGAGATATAGCGAGAAATTTCTCCTGGCGCAGGGTTTTCCTTTCATGCAGGGGCAGATAGTTTTCTTTGTTCGGCAAAAGTTATTTGTTCGCGATAGATTAGGTTGTTTTCTCTGCGAATTTTTTGATGCGCCAGCAGAGTTCACACAGGAACCCGTAAAGACAAAATAATTATATTTGAAAGGCTGTTTTTGCGTGAAAGCAGCCAGCGTACACGTGACGAATGGAGCGCGGAGGGGATGGTTTCCTTGCGCTACTCCGTGACGTATATGCAGGTTTAACCTGCCGCGACGCGAGTGCAGGCTCAGCCTGCCGACTGTCATTTTTTCCTTTTTCGCATATCATAGCAATGAGGTGATTACAAATGGAAGATATGATCGGCAGAATTCTGGTGGCGTTTTTTGCGGTGGTTGGCCTTACGGAGCTGTGCCGTTTTGTATTGTTCTGGCTGACCCGTCCGGGCTGGGAAGAGAAAATCACGGTTTTGGTGTGTGTTTCAGGGAACGATAACAGGGTGGAATACCGGCTGCGCGGAGCGCTCGAGCGTTTGCGCTGGCTGCGCCATACCGGGCACAGAGAGCTGATCTGTGTGGACTGCGGGATGGATCGCGAAACAAGGGCGATCTGCGAAACATTTGCCCTCGCGAACCCAAGCGTCCGGCTATGTATGGCGGCGGATCTGCCGGAAACACTGAACGGGGAATTTGCAAATACATAGAAAAAGAGGTATACTGAAATCAACAGCAAACACAGCCGAGGATGAGAATATGCAGGAAAAACAATTGCTGGAACTGACCGGCACAGTGGAAGAAATCGTCTTTAGCAATGAGAATAACGGGTATAAAATCCTGGAGCTGAAAGCAGGGGAGGAGCTGATCACAGTGGTCGGCACCCTCCCCTGGGTCGGTTGCGGGGAAGAGCTGCGCGTCATCGGTACTTGGATTCATCACCCAAGCTTCGGCCAGCAGTTTAAGGCGGAAGCATTCGAGCGTTCTGCGCCCAAAACAGCAGATGCCATCCTGCGGTACCTGTCCTCCGGCGCGGTTAAGGGAATCGGCCCCGCCACAGCAACGCGTCTGGTAGAGGCATTCGGCGAGCATACGCTCGAGGTGATGGAGCAGGAGCCGGAGCGCCTTGCCGGCATCAAGGGTCTCACCCGCGCTAAGGCGGAAAAAATCGCGCAGGAGTTTCAGCGCATCTATGGCATCCGCGAAATCATGCTGTATCTGGGCGGGTTTGGGATCACGCCGGAAGAAGCCCTGCGGGTCTGGAAGCAGTACGGCCCATCCTCCGCAGAGCTAATCCGCACCGACCCGTTTCTGCTGTGCGCCGACGGCGTCGATATCGATTTTGGGCGCGCCGATCTCATTGCGGAATCCGCGAGCGTGGATCAGGACGACTTTTCGCGCCTGCGCGCGGGGCTCCACTATGTGCTGCGGCACAACACGAACAACGGCCATACCTGCCTGCCGAAGGACAAGCTGATCCCCGCCGCCGCGCGCATGCTTGGAGTGGAGCCGGAGATGCTTTTCTCCGTCCTCGAAGAATTGAAGGAAGAGCACGTACTGATCCCCCAACTGCTCGGCGGGCGGGAATTTATCTTTCTGCCGCGCTATTACCAGTCCGAATCGTATTGTGCGGGTCGGCTGCTGATGCTGCTTCGTTATCCGGCGCAGTCGCTGCGGAATGTCGATGGATATATCGCGGCGGTGGAGGAACGCCTTGGCATTGAGTATGCCGAGGGGCAGAAGCAGGCGGTGCGGCAGGCGCTCGAGCAGGGCATGCTGATTTTGACCGGCGGCCCCGGCACCGGAAAAACGACGGCGCTCAACGCCATCATTTCCATTCTGGAGGAGCAGGGCGAAAAGGTGCTGCTCGCAGCGCCCACCGGTCGGGCGGCGAAGCGCATGTCCGAGGTGACGGGCAAGGAGGCGAAAACCATCCACCGGATGCTTCAGGTAGAGTGGAACGACCGCGATGCGCCCACCTTTGCGCGCAACGAAAAAAATCTGCTGGATTGCGACGCGCTGGTGCTGGACGAGCTTTCGATGGTGGACGTTCAGCTGTTCGAAAGTGTGCTGCACGCGCTCCCGCTCGGCTGCCGGCTGATTCTGGTGGGCGACTGCGATCAGCTTCCGTCTGTCGGTGCGGGCAACGTGCTGGGCGATCTGATCCGCTGCGGCAAATTTCCTGTCGTGCAGCTGCAGGAGGTATTCCGTCAGGCGATGAACAGCCTGATCGTCCGCAACGCGCACCGCGTGGTGGCAGGCGAACTGCCGGAGCTGCATGACCGCACCGGGGACTTTTTCTTTCTCCCGATGCGTCAGGCCGACCGCATCGCAGATACGGTTGTGGGGCTGTATACGGAACGTTTGCCCCGCACCTACGGTTACGACCCCACGGTGGATATTCAGGTGCTCTGCCCCGGCAAGCGCGGCGCTGTAGGGACGGAAGGAATGAACCGCCGCCTGCAGGAGGCGCTGAATCCTCCCGGGCCGCAGAAACGCGAGATCAACGTAAACGGCGCTGTCCTGCGCACGGGCGACAAGGTGATGCAGGTACGCAACGATTATAACCTGACCTGGCAGCGTCCGGACGGAAGCACCGGCGAGGGCGTGTACAACGGCGACGTCGGCATCCTGCTCGAAATCGATAAGCGCGGCGGTACGCTCACGGTGCAGATGGACGACCGCTATGTGCTATATCCGCTCGAAAGCGCGTCAGAGCTCGATCTGGCGTACGCCATGACGGTCCACAAGAGCCAGGGCAACGAATTTCAGGCGGTGGTCATCCCGCTGTATACCGGGCCGTCGCAGCTGAATTACCGCAACCTGCTCTACACGGCCATCACCCGCGCAAAATCGCTTTTGATTCTGGTGGGCATGGAACAGGTGATCGAAGCCATGGTCAACAATAATCGAAAGACACTGCGCTATTCGGGGATGGGCTGGTTCCTGTCGGAGGAAAGCGTACATGAAATGTAAAAGCCTGTGGAACGGCATATTAGAATTTTTTTATCCGCCGCGCTGTCTGTTTTGCCGAAAAATCGTGCCGCCCGGACGTGAATGCTGCGAGGCCTGTGAGAAATCGCTTTTGTCCGAGCACTGGAGCGCGCGCATGATCGAGCCGCAAACCGGGAAGACTCTTGTTTGCATTGCTCCCGATCCATACGACGGCCCGCTGCGAAAGGCGATGCTGGATTTTAAATTTCACAACATGCCAAAGCATGCACATTTTTTCGCGCAAAGAATCTTTTCGCAGCTGCGGCAGAGCTCGTTTCTCACCCGTGCGGATTTCGTCGTCAGTGTGCCGCTGTCACGGGAAAGGCTGCACCAGCGCGGCTATAACCAGTCGGAGCTGATTGCCCGGGAGCTGGCCGCACTGGCCGGGCTTCCATATTTCACTGTGCTGGAAAAGCATGTGGAAAACCAGGAGCAGCACCGGCTGCACAAAAAAGACCGCCGTCAGAATGTGCGCGGCGTGTACCGGATTCTTCCGGGCGCTCATCAGGTGGAAAACCAACGCATTCTGCTGGTGGATGACATTCTCACAACGGGCGCCACGCTCGGCGAATGTGCCGCGGTGCTGTACGCCGCCGGTGCAAAAGAGGTGCATTGTGCTGCGGCGTGCCGCGTCCCCACACAACCGGAATCCATTTCCTGTTGAAAAAAGGGGCAAAATGTTCTATAATAATATATTAAATCTGCCGTATGCGGGCAAATCAGCCCGCGGCAGAAATGCGATAAAGGCAGGTGACCTGAGCGGTGCTTGGAACAGACATTGCAATTGATCTCGGAACATCGTCGGTAAAAATATATTTGGATGGCAAGGGAATTATCCTGAATGAACCATCCGTTGTGGCATATGAGCAGGACACGGATAACATCGTAGCAATCGGGCATGAGGCCTACGCCATGGTGGGGCGCACCTCTTCGAAGATCGCGGTGGTGCATCCGCTGTGCAACGGCGTTATTTCTGATTTTGCGCTGGCTCAGTACGTGATTCAGCATTATTTAAAGAAGATCAACGGCAGCAAGGTGGTCATGCCCCGGGTAGTCGTCAGCGTCCCCTGCGGCATTACAGAGGTGGAAAAACGTGCGGTGGTCGACGCAATCAGCGCGTCAGGCGTGCGCAAGATCTGCCTGATCGAAGAGCCCGTCGCAGCGGCGATGGGGGCCGGGGTTGATATTTCCGTTCCCCACGGCTGCTTTGTGATCGACATCGGCGGCGGCACCACGGACATGGGCGTGATTTCGCTCAGCGGCGTCGCGATTGCCCGGTCCATTAAAATGGCGGGCGACGCCTTTGATGAAGCGATCATCAAGATGGTGCGCCGCAAGTACAATCTGCTGATTGGCACCCGCATGGCGGAGGAAGCCAAAATGGCCATCGGCTGCGTGTACCCGCGCAAAGAGATCGTCACGCACCGCGTAAAAGGACGCAATATGCTCACCGGACTCCCCCAGTGGGCAGACATCAGCTGCGACGAAGTACTGGAAGCGCTCCTCGAGCCGGCGATGCAGATCATCCGCACCGCGCAGGAGGTTCTGGAGAAAACGCCGCCCGAGCTGATGGGCGACATCGACACCGACGGTATCATCCTTACCGGCGGTTCCGCGCTGCTTTACGGTTTTGACACACTGATCAGCAAGAAAACGAAGATGAAGGTCTTTGTGCCGGAAACTCCCGAAAACTGCGTGGCAGTGGGGGCCGGCAAAGCGATTTCGTTTATTGATGACATGGAAAACAAAAATTACGGTGTGCTCAACCCTTTGAACGCAGCCTACTAAAACAGGAAATGAAAGTGCAATACCGGTGTCGTTTGGATACGAGCCGGTATTTTTCTGTACCAAGATTTGGTCGGATACAGCGGCCTGTGTATTGCTGATCAGGTTTTTAAAAACGAAAGGAAGAGGGAAGACGTATGGAAATAGCGGAACCAAAGCTGGCAAAGGAGCTTTTGTACATAGAGGATTTTGCCACTGTCATTTTGCGCTATCTGGAGGAAGAAACGCCGCTCACCGCCGTTCGGTGCGGTGGAGTGCGGGCCGATGGAGGCGATTTTTCCGGTTTGGATCTGCGGGCCAGCACCATAGAAAACAGTGCGTTTCGCAATTGCAGCTTTGAGAACGCCTCGTTTACCGATGTTGTTTTTCAGTCCTGCGATTTTTCAAACAGCGATTTCAGCGGCGCTTTCTTTGAGCGCTGCCGATGGAGCGACTGCAAATGCGTCGGCGCGAATTGGAACGATTCGGTGCTACGGCAAACGGTTTTTGAGCAGACGCTGCTTTCTTATTCCAGCTTTGATCAGACAAGGATCACGGACGTGCGGTTTCACCGCGTGGATTTTACGGAGGGTTCTTTGTCCGAAGCGAAGCTGAAAAACTTTTCGGTTACGGAATCAAGGCTGATCAAAAATAATTTTTTCCGAACGCTTTTGGCCGGTGTGAATTTGACGACGGATGAGCTGGCCGGGCCGATTGTCTCATCCACGGCGGAAGAGCTGAAGGGCGTGGTGATTACCCCGTTTCAGGCGGCGGATCTCATTGGCCTCTGGGGGATTCTGGTGGACCGGGGCTGACTTTCATTTGTCCTTCGATAGAAAAAAGAGAGTGTTCTGTGCAAAGCACGGAACACTCTCTTTTTTTGCTTTGCTTTCACGGGCTGGCTCGGCAAATAGCGGGCGGTTTTCTGTCTGTAATGTTCAAAAAGCTTTCTCAGATGAAAAAGCGTATGATTTCTGTTTCTCGGGAAAAAATGGAAGTGGGAGAAAGGCTGTGGCTTATGATAAAATACGCCTGTTTTAACGGTAAGCGAACGGAAAAAGGGATTTTCTGCAAAGGTTTTCATATGAAATATACAGCAGAAAGCACAGAAATCATAAATAAAATTAGTGAACTATTCAAAGCAATCGGTATTCTGCAAACCTTTTCATATCTATATTTATATAAAACGGGGAAAAAACGATTTCAAGATTGACAAGATGTGAACACAAATGGTAATATACACTTAAAATTCATCGTTTTATTTAAAGATTATCACTAATTATTCTATTTTTATGGATGCGGCACCAGTGTAAAAACGTTTTCAGAGTGGTTATTGCCTGCACCCGCAGGACAGTACATAAATTTAAGGAGGAAATCGAAATGAAAAAAGTACTCGCATTTCTCATGGCAATTGCTATGGGACTGAGCGCGACGGCTTGCAGCAGCCCGTCTACCTCTTCCGGGTCCTCATCGAATCAGGGAGGAGAGATCTTGATTGGCTGTCTCCAGGACGTCACAGGGCCGACTTCTTCTCTGGGCCAGATGGTTCAGGCCGGCGCTCAATGGGCCGTTGACGAAATCAATGAAAATGGCGGCATTGACGGCAAGAAGATCAAAATGAACAGCTACGACACCAAGGGTGACGTTACCGAAGCTGTAAACGCCTTCACCAAGGCTGTTACCGTTGACAAGGTAAGCGTTATTGTTGGCCCGCCTGTTGCGAACATCGCGCTGGCGATCAAAGAGATCAGTGAGCAGTATGATGTGCCGGTCATGGGCTTGGCGATGGATAAGAACGCTCAGCTCAAGCAGGACGGCACCCCCTATAAGAATATGTTCACCTTCCAGCCCAATGCGGATCAGCAGGGCGCCATCATGGCAAAGTATGCGATCGAAAACGGCTTCAAGTCCTTCGGCGCAATTTACAACGAGAGCAACTCTTACTCCACCTCTCTTCTGGCTCCGTTCGTTCAGACCGTTGAGAGCTCCGGCGGCACGATTCCGAAGAATCTGCAGGTAGCCTACAACGCGAACGACACAGACTTCAAAACCCTGCTTTCCCCGATCGTAAAAGCAAATGTGGATGCGATCTTTGTTCCCAACTACACCAAAGACCTCGTAAACATCACCACAGCGGCCCGCGCGCTCGGCTATAAAGGCGCTTTGATCTGCGGCCTCGACGCCTGCCCTCCCTTCAACACCATGATGGGCACCAGCTGCGACGGCGTGTACTACATCAACAACATCGACGACACCACTCAGGCTCTGCAGGACATGATCAAGACGGTAAAGGAAAAGACCGGCGTTGAAGCAACCAACAAGTTCTTCCTCGGCTACGATATCGTCAATATCGCTGCAAAGGTTCTGAAAGAAAACGGCACCAGCGATCCCGCGAAGATCCGCACCGCTTTGGAGAATGTCACCGATTATTCGGGCATGACCGGCAGCATCTCGATCGATCCCAAGACTCATATGACAAAGAGCATGGAGATGTTCATGTTCACCTATGAGGGAACGACTCCGAAATTCCTGCAGAAATTCGCTGCCTGATTACCGAATAGGCTATTCATTAGGATGGGGATTCCTTCGCTCTGAAGGAATCCCCATATGAAAGGAGGACATCCCGTGTCACTGCAGATCATTGTCAACGGACTGGCGACCGGCTCTGTTTATGCCCTGATCGCCACCGGATTTTCTTTGATTTTCAATGTGCTGAAGTTTTCAAACTTTTCGCACGGTGCATTAATGACCCTGAGCGCTTTTTGCGGTTATTTTATCGCAGCCCAAAGGGGCCTCGGGCTGATCCCCACCATCTTGGTGGCGGTCGTAACCGGTGCTTTGGTTGCATTGGCGGG
>NZ_AKFU01000008.1:0-58804 GCF_000277625.1 Clostridium sp. MSTE9 | reverse complement strand
TGCTGTGCGCATCCCTTTTTCATTATAATAGATAGCTTAGCAGGCTGTACTGCACGGCCAGCGAAGTGACCGCCAGAATCGCCCAACAGGAGAGGCCGAGTACGATCGGCCGCCAGCCGTGCTTGACCAGATCGACCAGATTGGTGTTCAGGCCGATCGCCGCCATTGCCATGACGATCACAAATTTTCCGAAGGTGGCCAGTGCCTTTCCCATTCCCGCCGGGAGGGGGATAAAGGTGTTGATGATCGCTGCCGCGACAAAGCCCAGAACGAACCACGGGAAAATTTTTGCGAAGCTGTAATTTGCATTGCCCGCACGCGACTGCCGTTTGGCGGTGTAAAAAGCAAGCACTAAAGTGATGGGGATAATCATCAGCGTACGTGTCAGCTTGACAATGACCGCCAGATTGCCCGCTGCGTCGCTGAAGGTGTAGCCCGCCGCCACAACGGAAGAGGTGTCGTTAATGGCAGTACCGGCCCACAGGCCGAAGTGAAAATCCGACATCTGCATGGTGTGTCCCAAAAACGGGAACAGGAACGCCGCAATGACATTGAAAAAGAAGATCGTTGAGATGGAGCGCGCTACGTCTTCATCCTTTGCGCCGATGACGGGGGCCGTTGCCGCGATGGCCGAGCCGCCGCAGATGGCCGTGCCAACGCCGATGAGGATATTCGTATCGCGGTCTACCTTCAGCGCCTTACCGATCAGATACGCTCCCAGAAATGTGGCGGTGAGGGTAAAGGCCATCAGCAGCAGGGTCTGGCTGCCGGCCTTAAAGATCTGGAACAGGTTCATGTCGAAGCCCAGCAGAATAATGGAATACTGCAGCAGCTTTTTCGAGGTGTAGGTGATGCCGCTCTGAAATGCCGCCGGGCGTTTCCAGAATGCCAGCAGCATACCGAACAGGATACCGAGTACCGGGCTGCCGATCACCGGGAATTGTTGGCCCAGAATCCATGCCGGTACGGCGATGATCGCCGCCAGCGAGATTCCGGGCAGTTTTTTAATGACTGAATCCATGGACTACCACTCCTTATGTTATCTGCTGATCAGCAGAAATTCTATCTTTTTCACTTGTTTTCTGGATGCGGAAAAATTTTTCGCTCGCGGAGAAAATCACCTTCTTTTAAAGGTGATAAAGCTTTAGCGGATTTCCCCCGTACGGAAATTTCTGCTGGTGCAGTACACGCTTGCTTGTGCCGAGGCGCGGGTCTTACTTTCTTTGCCTGCTTATTATAACGCCGACCAATCAATAAGTAAAATATGATTATTTTATCTTATCCATTATAGATTGATTATAGTTAGAAATGCGCAGCTCAAATCCCCTGTCTTCTAGAGGTGGGTATATCTGCTGCTTTGAGTTGCAAAGCTCTTGGCTCCGCTCGAAATCTTTGACTTCGTCAGCGGGGCGGATTCTTATCAATAAAAAAGCAGCCCGTTTGGGCTGCTTGAAAAAGCGATTGTGAGGAACGCTGCAAATGATTTATTCGTGAGAAAAACAGCCGGCCTCTGTGATCACGACCGGGACGGCAATATCGTGCGGCTCTGTCGGAATCTGCTCGCAAAGCAGGCGTTCCCGGCAGATCAGAACCGAGCAGAAAGATGCCTGTCCAAGAAAGCGGTCATAATAGCCGCCTCCATAACCCAGACGGTTTCCCTGTCTGTCGCACGAAACGCAGGGGAGGATCGCAAAATCGATTTCTGCTGGGGTGACGAGTGTGCTGTCCGCAGCGGGCTCCAGAATTCCCATCATTCCGCTGTGCAGTTCAGCAAGCGAATGGATTTCCCGCGCTTCCATAATGCCTTTGCCGATGCAGAGCGGAATCGCGACGCGCTTGCCGTCGGAAAACGCCTGCTCGATCAAAATGCTGGTGTTGATTTCGCTGGCAGTACCGACAAAACAAAAAATCGTTTTTGCTTTTTGGTAGCAGGGGTGACTAAGGATATTCTGTACAATCCCTCGATTGGATTCTTTAATATAGTCTGGGGTCAGTGCCGCAATTCTTTGTTTGAGTTCGGCACGCAGTTTCTTTTTTTCTTCCGGAACAGACATAAGGAGCCTCCTTTTCCGTTGTAAGGCGCGCCCCAAAAGCGCCGCTTGCCTTAGCATAGCATGTCTGCGGTTCGATTGCAACCGGCATATCAACAGGGCGCCGGGAAAGCTGCGCAGCCGCAAAATGGTAAAACGATTTTGCTCCCTGTGTTGCCGTGTACCCTTAGGGGTACTGTGTGCCCGCAAGATAGCTGCATCCCGTAAGGTTCATCCATATACAACGAGTATGCGGTTTCCTTTGCCGTATGGCCGTCTTGTCTTGCACAGTTTTTGGCGGCCTGTATCGCTATACAGGAACAGGGCGCGGTACGAAAGCACCGCGCCCTGCCTGGGGGCAAAACTTATTTGAAAAAAGGAGAAGGTTATTTAAACAATGGCACAGACCCGGTAATAGCCGCCATAGCAATAAAGATGACAAAGATACCGATGGCCCATTTCGCGCACTGTTTTTGCCACTCGCCCATGTCCAGTCCGGTCAGGTTCAGCAGCAGGTAAATGAAAGCCACCAGGGGGCTCAAAAGGTGGAATGCCTGGCCCAGCAGAGATGCAGTGCCGAGCTCCAGAGCGGTGTAGCCGTAACGGTAACCAGCCTCTGCGAATACCGGCAGCACGCCATAGTAGAACGCGTCGTTGGACAGGAAGAAGGTACCGGGTGCGGAGATGACCGCCGTTACAAGACCCCACCAGCGGCCCATCTGCTCGGGGATCAGGTAGATCATGCTGGAAGCCAGAGCGTCGGACATGCCGGAGTTGGTGAACAGACCCATGAAGATACCAGCCGCCATAACGAGGATGGATACCTGCAGAGCATCGCCGGCGTTGTCGGAGATACGGGCCTTCTGATCTTTAATGGAACGATAGTTGATGAGGACAGCCAGAGCAGTGCCAACCAGGAAGATAAAGACGGACGGGAAGGTGCCGAGAACCAGCATAACAACCGCGCCGACAGTCAGGATCGCGTTGATCCAGATCAGCTTCGGGCGCTTGAGGGCTTCCTCTTCGGGAGTAGCGGGCTTGGTCAGCGCCTCGATTTCCTCATGGTTCAGGTGCTGAATGCCGACTCTCTTGCGCTCTTTCAGACCCAGATAGTAAGCGACGCCGAGCATGTAAATGATGGCAACACCCATGCCGGGCAGCAGAGCGTTCAGGATGCTCTGTTCAGAAACCTCGCCCAGCACAGAGATCACGCGGGCGGTCGGTCCGCCCCAGGGCAGCAGGTTCATAATCGTGTTCATCAGAACGGTCAGAACGCCGAGGTTCATCATCTTGAGACCCAGCTTCTGGTAAATCGGGATGAACGCGGTGCAGACGATCAAAGTGGTGGTGGTTCCGTCGCCGTTCAGGGAGACCATCGCAGCAACCACTGCGGTGCCGACCAAAACCTTTACCGGGTCGCCGCCGGCCAGACGGATGATGAACTTGGTGACAGGATCAAACAGACCGACGTTCAGCATCACAGAGAAGAACAGAATGGCGAACAGCAGCATGATTGCGGTGGTGGAGGTCGTTTTCAGACCGGCCGCAGTCCAATCGCCGATGATGCGAACCTGATCCCAGATGGTTACATCGGTAACAGGAACTTCTTTGGCCTTTGCCACCAGCTCAGTGTACTGATTTCCCAGTGCACCAAAGAGTGTAAATACGATAGGTACCAGTACCAGAGCGGTAAATGGCTGCATTTTTTTGGAGATGACCAGCGCAAGGAATACAATGATCATAACCCATGCTAAAATAGTTAAAAACATAAGCGATCCTCCTCAAATTAGTTGGGCATGCCCGGCGACAATGGTTCCCGAACGTGCATGCACGCCTGACCGGACTATGTAGGCGGAAGGCTCCCGTTGCCGGGAGACATTCCAAAAAGGAAATAAGCCAGCGTGCTGTGTTACGATTCCGCGTTTCACTGCGTGGATCCGTTCTTCTCCAGCTCCCGTGCGTTTTCCGCCAGCAGCTGAATCAAGCGCTGCTGCAGCATGGGGACCGGATGAAGCCGTCTGCTTGCGCAGATTCTGGCATCCTGATCGCAGATCAGGCATCGTCTGGGCTCATAGCCGAGTTCCACTCTGCTTCGAGTCCGCACAAGCCCATCCTTTTGATCCAGCACATCCGCGTCGAACAATCTGCCCAGTTTTTCTTCCTCAAATAAAATCATGTTACGCTTCACCTCGAAAGAATCCTTCGGGATGACCCAGAAAGCCTCCGGCCCTGTGCGCAGGCTCAGCCGCTTCTGGTAGTTTGGCTGCCAGCTTTGGTTCGACAGGATTTCACGAATCCGGTTTTCTCCGTAATCGAACAAAGCTAAAATTTCCCCGTTGCTTTTGATAGGCCCGGGAATGTTGCACTTCAGAGAGATCACACAGCTTTTCGGGAAGCGCCTGAGCAGCTCCTCAATGAACTGTACCCGCCGCTCGCGGTTCAGAAGAACCTCGTCGAGCTCGGGGGTCTCTCCGTGTGCGAACATTTCTGCCGCGTTCATCTCAGCGCTTAACCTGCCTTACCACATCGATCAGACTGCCGTCGCGGTACTCGATGAGAGCCACGACCTTGTCTCCGTACTCGATGGGGTCGGGTGTGCCGGCCAGCGCATAGGCCTTGTTTTTCAGCTCCTCCATGGTAAAGAGGTTCACTCCGGCGTTTTTCAGGGCCTCCTGCAGGTCTTTTCTGCGGGGGTTCACTGCAATGCCGACTTCCGTAACGACAACGTCGATTCCCTCGCCGGGGGTAATGACGGTGTTGACCTGCTCCACAATGGTCGGGATGCGTCCGCGCAGCAGGGGGCACAGAATCAGGCTCAGCTTTGCGCCGGCCGCTGTGTCGCTGTGTCCGCCGGAGGCACCGCGGATCACACCGTCGGAACCGGTCATGACGTTCACGTTAAAGTCTGTGTCGACCTCCAGTGCCGAGAGCATTACGACATCCAGCTGGTTCACCGCCGCGCCCTTGTTGCCGGGGTTGGCGTAAAAGGAAGCCGAAATCTCGTAGTGGTTCTCATTGCGGGCGATCGAGGCCGCAGCGCCGCGGTCAAAGGTCTGGGTGTCCAGAATCTTCTTGGCCAGGCCCTCTTCGAGCAGTTCCACCATGTTGCTGGTGATGCCACCCAGCAGGTATCCTGCGGTAATGCCGCTCTCACGCATTTTCTCTGCTAAGAAGCGGGTGACCGCCAGGGTGGAGCCGCCGGAACCGGACTGGAAGGAGATGCCGTCTTTAAAGTAAGGAGAGGCGGTGATGACTTTGCAGGCATTTTCCGCGATCAAAAGCTCCTTGGGGTCAGAAGTAAAGCGGGTTGCACCCTTTGCAATCCCGTCGGGATTGCCGATCGCGTCTACCACCACAACATAATCCACCAGAGTCTGGGAGATGCTGATGGGGGTGTTGGGGTAATCGACCAGGTGGTCGGTAATGATTACGACCTTATCTGCATATTCGGCGTCTACCTTGGCGTAGCCCAGGGAACCGCAGGTCGCGTTGCCCTGAGAGCCGTTCGCGTTGCCGTAAGGGTCCGCACTCGAGGCGCCGAGGAAAGCAACGTCGATATGAATCTCGCCGGATTCAATGGCGCGCGCGCGTCCGCCGTGGGAACGGATGACGACCGGCTTTTCCATCAGGCCGTGAGAGATCGCGGAGCCTACCTTGTCGCGCAGGCCGCTGCTGGTGATTTCGGTAATCACGCCGCTTTTGATGTGTTCAATGAGAGGCTCGTGCACATTGGCGATCGAGCTGGCGGCGAGCTTCAGGTTTTTGATGCCCATTTTGGCGATCTCTTCCATAACCATGTTCAAAACATAGTCGCCCTCGCGGAAGTGATGGTGGAACGAAATCGTCATGCCGTCCTTCAGGCCGGATTTCTCGATTGCTTCCCGCAGGGAAGAAACGAGCTTTGTCTCGCCGGGGAGGGTGGGCACCACCTTGCCGGCCGCTCTTCTATATTCATTTTTGCGGGCGTATTGGCCCTCGAACACGCCGTACTGGTCTGCGTATTCCTTCGGGATTTCACGGCCCACTGCATTTTTAACCGTTTCCATTGCTTAACCCTCCTGTCCTTCCGGCCCGGTATAAACGCCGGCGGCTTTGGCCAGCGCGAGCACGCGCTCCGCACGCTCTACAAAGGGCTTATCGATCATCTTGCCGTTCAGGGCGATGACGCCGGAGCCCTTGGCGTTGGCTTCCTCAATTGCGCGGAAGACGTTGAGCGCATTGTCGATTTCCTTCTGGCTCGGGGTGTAAACGGAATTGACCACTGCGATCTGGCGGGGATGAATGACGGATTTTCCGTCAAAGCCGAGCTGACGGACAAACTCGGTTTCCTTTCGCAGGGTTTCCATGTCGTTCACATCGGCAAAGATCGTGTCGAGCGCGGCGATTCCGGCTGCACGGGCGGCGTGGACGATCATGGAGCGGGCGAAAAAGATCTCTTCGCTGTTGCGGTCTGCGTAGCGTTTGGTCTTCATCGCTGTAACATAGTCTTCGGATCCCAGCGCGATGCCGATCAGGCGCTTGCTGGAATGGGCGATCGCAACCGCGTCCAAAACGCCGCGGGGATCCTCAATAGCCGCCATCATCCGGGTGGAGCCGGGTTCACGGCCGCAGGCTTTCTCTGCTTCCAGAATCACTTCCTCGGTGTCCAGGACATCCTGGGCACAGGTCGTTTTCGGCAAACGGATGACGTCGATGCCGGCGCGCACCATTGCGTGCACGTCGTCTATGCCGCCTGCGTCCAGCGAGTTGATGCGGACAACGGTTTCCGTAGAAGAGAAATCAAAGGTTTTTACCGCCTGGAAAACAAGAAAGCGGGAAGTGTCCTTTTCCGCCAGGGAGATCGCGTCTTCCAGATCAAACATAATGGAGTCCGCGCCGTAAATGATCGCGTCCTTCAGCATGCCGGGATTGCTCGCCGGCAAAAACATCATTGTTCTTCTTAAACGTTCCATGAATCGATCGCCTCCCAATCATAGTGCTCGGTAATTCCGCACGACCGATGTACCGCCGCAATGGTGCGGGCGATAATGGTACAGTCCAGCGCGCCCTTATCCACAGCGGTCAGCTTTGCGTTGTCGATCCCCATGTTCGAAAGGGTTTTACAGATCGTTTCGCGAATCTGCCGGCCGTACTGGTGCTCTACGCTGCTGGTCAGGTTGATGTCGATTCCCTCGCCGTCATTCTTGTCGATCATGATCTGAATATCGGAAGATTCCAGCGTACCGGCAATTGCCGGTTTTTGAATTTGATAAAGCGGCATGTGTTTATCCCTCCTGCTGCAATTTCTGAATCAGTGCTTTTCCTTCGGGAGAAATCAGGTAGGCGTAAGTGCTTTCTGGAACAAGCTCTTTCGTTTCTTCTGTTTTTCCCCGTTTGAGAAGATCCCTTACACGGGAAGCGCTGATGACGTTTCCCCCTTGTTCGATGCGGGGGAGGATGACTAAATCAATCGCTCCGTGAAACACCTCTTTCATCGATTCATTATATAGCTGTGTCACCGGAGACAGGGGTTCTTCGCCAACGTACCTGCGGGTAATTCCCGCCGCCGGGGCGATATGATCCCGAAACAGGATCGCATCCAGCGTGGCCTGAACCTTTGCCACCTGAACGTCCTCTTTCAAAAAGTAGGAAGGGAACGTTTTGGCAGAAACCATGTAATCCCCTGTGGGGTGAACACGAACGTTCGGCAGATGCTGAACTCCGCGCCGGACAAGCTCCAGCCGGGTACTGGCCGGGAAAGCGGACAGATCTTCCGACAGAACGAACAGATGCAGCGTTTCGTTTTCTTTGGCGGCTCTTTCCGCCAGATAACGGTGCCCCAGTGTGAACGGGTTTGCGTTCATCACAATTCCGGCCGCCTGGCCGGGGATCCGCTGCCGCTCCAGATCCTTCAGGTACTGCGGGAAGCCGTAAATGGCTTTCTCCATAAATACCAGCTGATCGTCTACGCGGGCCAGCTCCCGAAATCCCAGCTCCTCAAAAGAGCGGGCCGCCTGGGGCTTGGTGTACACGTAGCAGGAGGAGCTGCCGTTTTCCATCACGGTGCTGAGCAGGTGGGAAAGCAGAATGCTGACCGCCTTGCCACCCTGATGTGCGGGGCTGACTGCCACACACTTGATGATGTTCTGATACAGAGAACCGGTTGCGACGAGCTGGTCTTCAAAGAAAAGTCCCGCACAGTATGAGATGGCGGCCTCCGCACGGATGCCGCTGCTTTGCAGCAGATTCTGCCAAAGCTGTTTTTGGCGGGGATCACGGTCGATCCATAAACGCCTGATTTCGTACTCCATCCTATGGCTCCTGTTCTTCAGAACCGAATATCCCCCTGAAAAACGGCAATGTATGGTTTTAGGATATTTTTGCAATACTTTGTCGTAAAAGGAAGAGTTTTTACTCGAATCTGTCAAAATCACTTTTGCGCTTTTTTGCTTTGTCTGTGGACATTATACATTAATTAATCACAGGGTGGGTGTGCTTTTGATGTCCTTGGTGTTTTTTTATTGCTTTTTTTACGTATAAATAAAATTGACAAACAATCGAATATACCCTTATAATGATTATCATTAAAGGACGGTGGTTTTGTGCATGAGTATTTAAGCAGGTTGGTGCAAATCATCAATTTATCGCAGAACAGACCGCTCAACGACATGGTGTATGAGGGCCTGAGAAAAGCAATCATTCAGGGTGTGATTCCGGTCGGCGAAAGACTCAACGAAAAGGTCTTGTCCGACTACATGAACATCAGCCGTACGCCGATCCGAAACGCGATCAAAAAGCTGACGGAGGAAGATTTGGTGGAGTATATCCCCAAATACGGCGTGGTGGTCAAGCGGGTGACGATTGAGGATGCGGAGGAGATTTATCAGATCCGCATCGCGCTCGAAACCATGGCGACCATTGCCGCCATGGAGCGCATGACGCCGGAAAATCACCGCGAAATGCAGGAGCTGCTGCGCAACATGGCAGAGAAGAACGAGGCGGGAGAGGTTCAGCAGGTCATCCGTTATTGTACCGATTTCAACGCGCTGATATACCGTTTTTCCCGCATGCAAAGACTGGAAGCAGTCGTCGGCAAGATGCTGGAATACGTCTCTCGCTTTCGCGACATTTCTCTGTACGACGCTCAAAGGCGGAGTCTTGCCGTGAAAGAACACGGTCTGATTTACCGCGGGATGCAGACAAAGGACGAGGAATTGATCACGCTGATCGTAAAAGAGCACCTGAATCATTCCAAGGAATTTGTGATGCGTGAAATCATCCGTTCACAGGAAAACATGAGGGATGACCTGAAGGATTTGTACCGGAGGATGGAATGACACGGCGAAATCAGAGGCAAACCATGCGGGCGGGCCATGCCCGGCGGGCGGCAGAGCATGCCGCGCGTGAAGCTTACTGCGGCCAAATTTCAAAACTGGCGGTTCGTTCGCTGCTGTATGAGGTGTGCATTGGGCCGAAGCCCGGCCTGGTAGACCGTTTTAACAACGGCGCCCACCGCGATATGAACCTGTTTACCTTTCTGGACAGCGCCTGTGCGCTGTCCAGCTATTTTCGGGAGATTACCGCACAGGCGATGCGCCTTGGCCGGATACCGCCGGAGCGGCTGCTGCCGCACCTGCGCGTGCCGGGTATCGAGGCGGAGCGCGAAATGTTTCGTGCGACCGGGGGGGTAAACACCCACAAGGGAATCGTGTATTCCATGGGGATTTTCTGCGCTGCCTGCGGCCTTTTGTACCGCCAGCCCCGCTGTGTTTCGGTGGAGCGGCTGTTTTCGCTGTGCGCGAAAATTGCCTGCGGCGACCACCCGCCGAAAGAAAAGACGGAAACGAACGGCGAACGCCTGTACCGCCAGTACCGTATTGAGGGTGTGCGCGGAGAGGCGGCCAATGGGTTTCCTGCGGCGCGCGTGCATGGCCTGCCGGCGTTGCGCAAGGCCGGTGCATTGGGCTGGGACATTGACGCCGCCGGAATTTATGCGCTGTTTCATATTATGGCCAATTTGGAGGATACCAACCTGATCAGCCGTTCCGATCTGCAAACACAGCGGCAGGTTCGGGAGCACCTGGCCGCTTTGCTGCAAGCACCCGACCTTTCGCCGGCGATGCTGCTTGCGGAGGCGGCGCGGATGGATCAGGAGTTCATCCGCAAAAATATCAGCCCGGGTGGTGCGGCGGACATGCTCTCCATGACGCTGATGGCCTGGTGGCTGGAGCGGGAATTCCCGGAACGTTTTTGCCCGGCTGCTTCCGGTCAGATGGATGAGAGCAGCGGGGATAAAAAGATTTGTTGATATTTGAAAATAGTTTTTGAGCAGCGATGTACAGAAACCGGACAAATAAAAAGGGCGTCTTTCTTCTGCTCCATTCGGAGCGAAAGAAAGACGCCCTGGCTATGTTTTCCATACTCAGGTAAAAATATTTGCCAGAACGGGAATCAGGCAGATGACCGAAATCAACCGGCAGGAATGCATCAAAACGATCTTCGGGGTATCCAGGCCCAGCTCTTCGGCGATCAAACCCATTTCGGCGATTCCGCCGGGAGTGCAGCAAAACAGCGCGGTGGCTTTGTTCATCCCGGTGAAACGGCTCAGCAGGTATGCCGTGACAAAAGACATGACAAAAACCTCTACGGCCATGATGATCATGGGAATGACCAGCTCACCCAGAGCGGCCCAGGTAGCCCGGCTGATCTGGCTGCCGATGTAGCACCCCGCCAGCACGCGGGACAGAACCTTGACAAAAGACGGGTAAGAGAGCAGATCCGAAGCCACGCTCAAAACGACTGTGGCCAGAATAGCGCCGATGATGGCGCCGGCCGGAACACCCAAAAAGCGCAGCAGCAGCGCGCCGGCTGACGATACGATGAGAGAAACCGCAAATTTTTTCAGCTTCTCCGGCGAAAATTGCCTGGAGGACTCTTCTTCCTTGGGTTCCGCCTCGCTGTCCTCCACAGAGATCGGGGGGGCAGAGGTGCTCAGATACAGCTTTTTGATGATGTTGGGAAAAAACATGACCACAATGACAAACCGGAACAGCTGCAGGAGCATCACCTTGTCGGTGCTGGCACCGAAGTCGACCGCAATCAGTGACAAGTCCGACATTCCGCCCGGCGAGCAGGCAAACAGCGAGGTCATGAAAGAAAGACCGGATATTTTTTGCATCAGCACGGAGAACAGGATCGTGAAGGTGAACATCATGGTCAGAAGAATCAAAATCGGCTTGCCCATCACGCGCAGCGCCTTCACGTCCTCACGCGTAAAACGGCCGCCGATGATCAGGCCCGACAGAATTTGTACGATCACGCGCAGGTTGGGCGGATAATGGGCCGCATGTCCTACCAGAGTGTTCATCAGTGCCACAGCCAGCAGCGCGCCGATCATCGCGCCGGCCGGAATCCCTTTTTTCTTTCCCCAATAGCCGCCCGCACCGCCTACAAGGTGCGTAAGAACCAGATACACGGAAGCATTTCCTCCCCTCAGTCGCGCACAGAGCTGCCGGCAGCGTGACACAGAATGTCCCACAGGCTGCAAATGACGCGTATTGCCGCATTAGTATAGCATAAAACAAATTCACAAATCAACTTTAGATCATTTATCATCTAAGCGGTTATTGTACCACCTGATCGCAATTCCCGTCAACTCTGCCGTTTTGCTTTCATCCTTTCCCGAAAAGAATTCGTTGATTTATGATATATCCGCAGGCAATTCTTCTTAAAGATAAGTGTTATGGAAAAAGCCATGAATCGGCAAATCGATTCATGGCTTTTTATCCATTAACAGAGAGAAATTCAGCTTTCTGGTTACAAATGTCTATGAAAATTTCCTACTTACTTAAAATTAGATGGACGAATCAGTCTCATATTGCAATTTGAGCCACCTTTTCTATTAATGACTTCCCACAATGAACGACCAATTATATCATCAGTATTCTGTGCTATTGTGATTTGATTTAATTCCGTATCGGTATCAGACGGACTGCTTGGTACAGTATATACAATAACGGAGTGGCCATAATTACCTGTGCTACCGACTCTGAATTGCAAAACGTTGCCCGGTTTTATCGCTCTTTGTGGAGAACTTCCCACAAACAACTTTGTATATACCGCACCATTATTTAAACCGGTTGCAGTTGGCCCTGTTGACTTGCTCTTCATTAAATAATCCCATAAATTTGTGACGTTCTCCCATGCAGGGCTACCGCCGCCGGAACCAGCATACCATTCACTTGTCATTTGGTATCTTCTATTCATTCTATCTGCCATCACGCTAAAATCAGTTGCATATCCGCCATAACCGGCCCACAAGCATTGAGAAACAAAATTTGTACAATTATTGCCGTTCACTTTATAAAAGAAACGAGATGCATCCGCATAAACCAAGCGTTCAGCATATCTAGTTGCATCAGAAGCAGTATAAGACGCGGCGGTAAAAGGAACGATAGTCGGAGTATCCAATTCCTCCTCTGATTGCTCAGAAATAAGGTTTTTTACTTGTGCCGCAAAAGCTTCTGTGTTACTGATATAGTCTTCTTTGACTTTTTCCAAAGCATTTTCTTTTTTCTGTTCGGAGTTTCGAGCACTGGAACTACGATTGACTTCCCTCATGTAATCTTGATGAAAACCCTTGAAATCATCAGAATCCGTTTCAATCGAATCAATTTTTAGAACATTGTTTTCCATTATTAAAGAAAAACGATATGGAACTTGTACGATATAAGAATAATCTTCTGAAAGTGTATATTTGTACTTCAAGGTCATATTTAAGGACGTTTGAACCTTACTGTCGTTGATTGTTATGTCTGTGAAATCTAACGTGACAGTGCTATCTTCATACCAGTTTTCTGCTAAATCAACAGATTTATTTTCCCATTCGTGGAAAGCCAAAAATAGATTTGTGCTCTCATTTGGGTTAATATTGCCGTTTGCGAACTCTAAAAGTTTTCCATCTTCTGTTTCAGAGAAGTCCAAGTAATAGGCATCGAAATAATTTTGCAAAATCGTTTTTACTTGCTCTTCATTGATTTTTACTGCTTTTCCATTCTCATTTTGAGAAATAACCCCTGCTGGCAAGGTTACGGCTTCGGCAGCGTTAACAATGATCATCGAGCAAGAAACGACCATTGCTAACATAATACAAAGCATTCTGTTAATTCGTTTGTTCAATTATAACAGCTCCTTTCCATATTTTGGCACTTTTATTATAGTCAATAATCATAAATATATCAACAAATTTTACAAAATTGTAAATTATCTTTTGTCTATTGATAATAAGAATGTGATTTATTATAATGGTTAATATCAAATAATGAGAGGCAGGAGTGAAATATGAAAAAGATAATGACGCTGCTTTTGACAGCTTGCTGCTTACTGGCAATAGTAGCTTGCACAACGCAGGACACCGAAACTTCCGCACCAGAGGAATCTACTGCCACCAGTTCAAACACGGATATTTCTATTCCTGAAGAGAGCAGTACACCGCATAAATTTAACATAGGCAATGATGAGCAAGGAATAGAAAAGGCCAAAGAGGTTGCCGATGATTACTATAAAAATGTAATCGACGCTAAAAAAATGGGCTGGGAGAATAGAAAGTATACTTATGACCCTGTTTACGGATCAGAATTTGAGAGCATTTGGCTTGAAATGATAGGCACAAAATCGACCTCTTATCCTGATTGGACGTTTTACGCTCTTGATGTAGAATTAGATAATAATCAACGGCATATGATTGTAATCGGAAAGTCTCCCGAAAACAAGTGGGAAGTAGTTAATTTCGGTAATTGAGATAAACAAAAGAAAACAGGCTGTATGCTCCCGTAGTGGAAGCATACAGCCTGTTTTTTAGTGTCAACAGCCCGTTTAACGGGCTGCGTGCCGTTCCTTATGAACTGATCAAAATAAATTGCAAAACTTTTTTTGGTTCATTAAAAGAATTTGAATAGACGGATTTTGGCGTTTTGGAAACATAAAACTTTTAAAAAACCGATTCGCAACATGGGAAGCGACGATAAATGGCCTGATTTTGAGTGGGAGTAGACGAAAAATCGACGCAATTGTGATACTTTTATTTGCGGCACACAATATTTTTCTTTATAATAGAGAGTGCCAAAAGGCAATTTTTGAATCTATTAAGACTGCGCGTTTACCAAAGAAAGCTGCGCGGCAACGAGAGGGGCATTTTTCTTGAAAAACTGGATGGAACAAATCAGGTCCTCCGCACATGAGATGAAGCAGGTATCGACCATTTCTGTTGCCGGTCTGTTGGTGGCAATCAGTGTGGTTCTGGCGTTCTTTAAGCTTGCGATTACAGAAACCCTTCAAATCAGCTTTGCGTTTTTGCCGATTGCCGGCGGCGGTATGCTGTTCGGGCCGGTAGTGGGCGGAATCATCGGGGCTGTCAGCGATGTGGCGGGTTTTGTGATGCGCCCGACAGGGCCGTTTTTCCCCGGCTTTACCATCAGCGCAATGGTAACCGGCGCGCTGTTCGGGCAATTGCTGTATAGAAAGCCGATCACCGCTAAACGCGTTCTGACCGCCTGCATTCTGAATACCGTGCTGGTGAACTGGGTGCTCAATACATTGTGGCTGTCTCTGATGTATGGCAATGGATTTATCATACTGCTGGGCGCACGCATCATTAAAAATCTGATTATGCTGCCGATCGATACGGCGCTTTTGTTCTCGCTGCTCAAGCTGTTTGAACGTTTTCGGTTTATCAATAAGGCAAAAGGGAACGGCAGTTTTTGAATATTCTTCTCTTCGGCAAACAGGTTCCTCACGCGATGTATGAATGAAAATTTTTGAATTCTTTTGTAGTCATTCCGTACAAATCCATTATTTTTCAAAAAAATGGATTGACAAATTGTGCAGGATTCATTTATACTGATTGCAGAAATCAGCAATTGCTTTTGCGGGATTTTCTGCAGGAACCGCCGATGATTTGCCGGGAGCCTTTTTTCAAAAGATACTGGCAGATAAAAAGCCGTTTTCTGAAAACAATACACGATTTTTATTTATTGGGGCCGGACGTCCTCCGGTTCTATCAGTAAAAGGAATCCGTTGTCTTGCATTTTTTGATGCAATACAGTGGGTTCCTTTTTGTGTTTTTATCAGGGGGCCCGCGGGGTATTGTTTCTAGAAGCGAATGAATTGCCTGACAGGCAATCCTGCATAAAGCAATCTGGCTGTAAAGGTTGAATCCAGCGTACGGCGGGGGGTGACAACACAGAGAAAAACGCAGTTTCAAAGATCAGAAAGGGTGCGGCAGCTCCGCCGCAGTCTTTCGGCAGGGGTACGAGCCGCATGCCGTGAAAACAATGGTTGAAATTGATCTGAGGAGGTTATTTTATGGAACTTGGAAGCTGGTCACTGATCCACTCCCCTTCGCTGCTGGCATTAATTCCGCTGGCAGTTTACATCGTCATGGTGTTCCGGGGAAAGGACAATACGTCCGGCATTATCGTAGGTATCGCGATTGGCGCACTGATGATGGGTCAGGATCTGAAAATGCTTGCTTCCGCTTTTGCGGCGAGCCTGGGCTCCAGTACGGCGCTGATCGGTGTTATCATTATGACGGGCGCAGGCCTTGGCGTTCTGATGACAGAGGCGAGAGTGACACATACGCTGGTTTACTGGATCGTAAAGCGGATCGGAGTCAATACACAGACAAAAGCAAAAGTCACCCTGGTGATCTGTTCCATCTTGGTCTGCGGTCTGCTCGGAACCCTTGGCGGCGGAAATGCGGTCATCGCGCCGATTTTGATTCCGCTGATGGCGACCCTGGGCGTTACGCCCACTGTGGTGGCGGCGCTGTTTAAGGTATCGGGAGAAGTCGGCCTGATGGTCGGGCCGCTGACCGGTGTTACGCTGATCACCATGGAGGTCACGGGGCTTTCTTACGGCCAGCTGATGATAGGCGCTGTGATTCCTTTTGCAATATTCTGGCTGGGCGGCATGTGGTTCGCGGTAAAGCGTACCCAGCGCCGTACCGAGGGCAAGGAATTCTATCGGCTGGACGATATGCAGAACATAAATGAAATTGTCATCACCCCCAGAGAGCGCACCACCACTATTGTATTTTTGCTTTCCTTCCTCCTGCTGATTGCCTATGGAATCATGACCAAGCAGGGCACCAGCTACGCGCTGATCGTTATGATTATCCTGTCGGCGGTGGTTGGCATTGTAGGCAGAATGGATATTGACCACGTGGTCGAATCGATGTCAAAAGGAATTGCGTCGCAGGCGAAAATGTTTGTCGTGTTCGTCACCATCGACGTGCTGCTGAATCTGGTCACCTTGGGCGGCGGCTTTGACGCGATTTCGAATCTGCTGGGCGGCGCGGCCGGCTCCAGCCCCACGGCTGTTATGCTGATCGCCTCTGTGGTAGGCGGCTTCGGAATCGAAGCGGCGGCTGTTGCGGAAATCAAGATCATTGCGGAGATGTTCGGTGCGGCGGCTGCTTCCAGCGGATTGCCCATGACCATGTTTGCCATTGCGATTTTGTCCGCGACACGCCTGACGGGCGGCATTTATCCTACCAGCAATATGATGGGACAGCTGGGGATCGCCCAAAGCGAAAACACCCGTGAAATGCTGGAGGCGAACTGGATCTCCAGCGGTGCGGCCATTGTATTCGTGGTCATCTGGGCTTTGATCGGGCCAATGATTCTGACCTGACCATGCCATTGGTGATGAAAAAGTAGAATCCAAAGGTGTTTCTGCAGCCCGCTGCTGCGCAAAGCAGCAATGTTCTCTTGACGCTGCGGGCATTTTTGGAATAACATAACAACGGTTTTATTTTTCAGTAAGGCAGCAAACCTGCATTGCGGTAAAAAGTGGGATCCCGTTGAAACGCTTGGCCAAAGAGGTCCTTCGGCCAAAATGAAAAAGCAAGGGGCTTACAGAGTTCATTTTGTCCTTGAAAGGCGGTTGCTGAACAGACCGCTTTTCACGAATGACCACGTCCGCAGACATGCCAAAAAATCGCTGAAAATAGAACCAGAACCATAAGAAAGGGGTTTCAGGGTATGGATTATCCCGAAAACACAGTGTATCTGGTGGGCCACGCGAAGGTAGCCAGCGACAATCCGATCAGCATTTCTTACGGAATTTTTTTCCTGCCTTTTGTGGTGGATCTGCATACTCATCAAATTGTTGATGTATCTTGTAATGCGATCCTCGATATCAGCAGGGATTTTGTACGAAGCCTGCTGGTGGGGTGCGACCTTCTGGATGGGTTGGATGATGCCATCCATCGGGTGAGAAGCCGGTATTTTGGTTCCTCGCAAAAGGCTCTGGTGGCAGCTCTGCGCGACGCAAACGGAAGATTGCGTGATATTTTGTCTGCCCAGCAGTAAGTTGAGGCAGAACTTAAAATGGGAGGCATTGCTGTTATGAAAATTGGAACCGTGAAAGAAATCAAGAACAATGAGTTTCGTGTGGGGCTTACTCCGGACCATGTGAAAGCGTATCACAGCGCGGGGCATTCGGTCTATGTGGAAAAGGACGCCGGAATCGGCTCCGGCTTTTCCAACGAGGAGTACTGTTCCGCGGGAGCCATTGTACTTGACACCGCAAAAGAGGTATGGGATACCGTTGACATGATGGTCAAGGTCAAAGAGCCTCTGGAGGCGGAGTACCAGTGTTTTCACAAGGATCTGGTTTTGTATACGTACCTGCATCTGGCGGCGGACCGCCCCCTGACGGACGCGCTGCTGAGCGCCGGAGTAAAAGGTGTGGCTTATGAAACCCTGATTGAGCGGGACGGCAGTATTCCGCTGCTGGCGCCCATGAGTCAGATCGCGGGCCGCCTGAGCGTTCAGGAGGGAGCAAAGTATCTGGAAAAACCCATGGGAGGGTCCGGTATGCTGCTTTCCGGTGTGCCCGGTACGCCTAAGGCGAAGGTGGTGATCCTCGGCGCGGGCACGGTTGGCGCCAATGCCTGTAAAATTGCTGTGGGCATGGGAGCCGACGTGACGATCACAGACATTAGCCTGCCGCGCCTGGCATACCTGGACGATATTTTCGGCGCGCGCATTCAAACCATTTACAGCACCGATTCCGCCGTGGAAAAAGAGCTGGCTCAAGCCGATTTGGTAATCGGCTCGGTGTTGATCCCCGGAAAGAAAGCGCCGAAGATCGTCAAGCGCTCCTATCTGAAAAACATGCGCCCCGGCAGCGTCATCGTTGACGTGGCGGTGGATCAGGGCGGCTGCTGTGAAACAACCCATGTGACTTACCATGACGACCCGGTGTACACGGTGGACGGCGTAGTACATTACTGTGTGGGCAATATGCCCGGCGCGGTGCCCAGAACCTCTACCATCGCCCTGACCAACGCGACGCTTCGCTATGGCCTGCAGATCGCGGAAAATGGGCTGGAAGAAGCCTGCCGCATAAATCCGGTGCTGTATTCCGCAGTCAATACCTATAACGGAAAGTGCACCTGTTTTAATGTAGCCGATGGTTTCGGAATCGAGTCCTGTTCCGCAGACCAATTGTTTTAAATAGTTTTCACACTCGTACCGATCAGACCAGACGATGACATGGAAGAAAGGGGATCCCGGTATCATGAAAAAGTTATATGCCTTTGCAATGAGCGTTCTAATGGCCTGTACCGTTGTTTCATATCCAGATACTGTTTTTGCAGCTTCCCCCAGCGATGCGTCTCTGAAATATTCTCAGGTTCCCGTTGCGGAACATGTGACCCCCGAAATGCTTCAGGCTCAGTATTGGGTAGGCCGCATCCAGAATGCCAACGCGGTCATCCTGTCTCAGGATCAGATTCAGTCGTTTAACATCGCCACGCGTGAAACACTTGGTTCAGGTGTCATGTATGATCTGAGCAGTTATGGCGACACGATTGCTGGTTCTGAGCTGAAAAATCTGATTGAGTCACAGGCGTCCGTTCCCTCCGGGGGATGGTATGTCGACGGAAAAATGCTGGAGGCCGCTTACTGGCAGGGCCTGCAGAGCCAGCTCAACCTGGGGAACATCGGCAGTGAAAACCCGGTTCGCTTTGGAGTGACGGTACACCGCACCAGCGTCCGCAGCTTCCCGACAAAGGATGTTGTGACGGACGAAGCGACCGATCTGGCCTATGACATTCTGCAGGAGACGGCGCTGCTGTGCAACGAGCCGGTTGTGGTTCTGCATGAATCCGCCAACGGGTTATGGTACTATGCCGTGTCGGGCTACTACCGGGGTTGGGTTCCGGCTGCGGACATCGCGCTGTTCCAAAACAAAACCCAGTGGGAGCAGGCGCGCGTCCACAGAGATTTTCTGGTAGTGACCGGCAGCCGGGTTCGCCTGGAGCAGACCCCGTATTCCGACGCGCTGTCGGAGCTGGAGCTTTCCATGGGAACAGTGATGGATCTTATAAAGAAGGAGCAAATCCCCTCGACCGTGTTTGAGAGAGTGCCCATGAACAATTACGTGTTAAAGCTTCCCACGCGGCAGGCCGACGGCATGGTGAAATATGAATATGCGCTGCTGCCGATGAACCGGGATGTCAGCGTGGGGTACCTTCCCTACACCAGAGCGAATGTTGTTACGCAGAGCTTTAAGATGCTTGGCGATACCTACGGCTGGGGCGGAATGCTCAATGCAAGAGACTGCTCTTCTCTCACCTATGAGGTATACAAATGCTTTGGATTCCAGCTGCCCAGAAATTCTGGGGATCAGGGGAACATTCCGTGCCTGACATACGATTTTACCGGCAAAACAACTGCTCAGCGCAAACAGATTCTGGATCAGCTGAAGCCCGGTTCGATTCTGAATCAGCCCGGACATATCACGCTTTACTTAGGAAAGGTGGACGGTCGTTACTATGTGATCAACTCTACGGGTGGGTTTGCGCCGGAAGGGACCGGTGCAACCTCTACCGCCAGAATCCGCAGTGTTGTCATCAACGATTTGACAGTCCGCCGTGCCAACGGCGTTTCTTGGCTGGATTCTTTGCAGAAAGCGAAGGAGATCGGAACGCCGGCGTAGTACCTGAGGCAGATTGCTCTGCATGCTGCCGGGCCGTCCGTTTTGGATACTGCGGTAAATGAAAAGGAGACTCCCTGCCCTTGCTATGATTTTGCTGCGGGGGCAGGGGAGTCTACCGGAAAGAAGGGGAAATATGCCTATTATTGATCTGCACTGCGATACCATCTCTGTTCTCCTGGAGAGCGGTGAGCCGCTGCGTTCCAGCGATCGGAACGTCAGTATTGAAAAAATGCGCTCGTCGGATGTGTTCTGCCAGTTTTTCGCGATGTTTATCCGTCTGACGGATTTTAAAAGCGTCGACGCCGCGTATGAATACCTGAAGAAAATGCAGAGCCATTACCTGCGCGAGATGGAGCAAAATCGCGAGTACATTCGTCCGGTGCTGTGCGCCTCGGACCTGCATCAAAACCGGGAGGAAAAGAAGCTTTCCGGAATTCTTACCGTAGAGGAGGGCGGCGTGATCGGCGACTCTCCGGAGCGCCTAGAAGAGCTGCACGATATGGGCGTGCGGCTGATCACCCTCACATGGAACTACGAGAACTCGCTGGGCTACCCGAATTCGGATGACCCCGCCGTGATGGGTGCGGGCCTGAAACCGCTGGGCAAACAGATTGTGGAGCGTATGAACGAGCTGCACATGCTCGTAGATGTTTCTCACCTGTCCGACGGCGGCTTCTGGGATGTAATGAAGTTAACACGCGGGCCGTTTGTGGCGTCTCATTCCAATGCAAGAACGGTGCGCGATTTTCGCCGGAATCTGACGGACGAGATGCTGCGCGCGCTTGCGGATCGGGGCGGTGTGACCGGCATCAACTTTTACCATAAGTTTTTGGGTGAGGACGGACAGGGCAGCATCGCCGATATGGTCCGCCATATAGAGCACATCCGCAAGGTAGCGGGAATTGATGTGATCGCGCTGGGAAGCGACTTCGACGGCTTCTCCGGCCCCTGTGAGGTTCGTGACTGCACGCAGTTTTACAAGCTGACGGATGCGCTGACTGCCGCTGGCTTTACCGATGAGGAAATTGAAAAAATCTGCTGGAAGAACGCTCTGCGCGTGATCGACAGTGTGTTGTAATAAGCGAAGTTTTGGGTACCTTGTAATTGGAACATGATAATATGGGGCGGAAGGCAACTCTTTATAGCAGAGTTTAGTTCTGTGCTTACCGTGATGGACCACACCGGTTAAATTGAAAAACAGAAAAGGGCCGCTGAAAATGAAAATTTTCAGCGGCCCTTTTTTTTCAGGTCAATATGATTGGATCGGCTGGTGTACCTGTGCCGCGCGCAGACGCCTCTGCTACAGGATGGACAGTACTCGCCTGAGCACCTGCTGATAAGATTCGTCAAGATGCTCGCTCATCAGCTGTACTGCCTTCTGCCGGTCATTTTTTAAAATCGCATCGATCATATCGGTATGCTCCTGATGGCGCGGCCTGTATTTTCGATTCTGCTCGAGCATGTACATCCGAACCAGAGTCAAATAATCCAGGCTGCTGGCCAGCGATTTCACCGCATACTGATTATTCAGGCTTGCGATCAATACCATGTGAAATTCGTTGTCAAGCTCGACAAGCTCCCTGCTTTCCTGAACAGGAGAGGTACAGATCGTTACGAATTTTTTACGTGTTTCCAGCAGCCAGCTGCGGTCAATATTCTGCATGCCCTTTTCCAGCGCGTAAGGTTCAAGGATTTGGCGGATTTCGTAAACGTCTTGCAGGCGTCTGGGGGAAATATGGGCGATTCGGTATCCCTTGCGAAATTGCCGCAGAATGAGGCTTTCGTTTTCCAGCAGAAGAAAAGCGTCGCGGATGGCTTTTTGACTGAAAGCGGGGTATTTCATCTGTATTTTTGCTTCACTGATCGCCTCCCCGGGAGTACAGTTTTCATAAATGATGAATTTCTTGACGATGGTGTACGCTGAGTCATTTCGGTTTTCCAATTGCATGTTTGCCCTCACTTACCTTACAGTAATAAATTAAGGGGCAGGGGAATTCGAGCCTATGTGTATTATCATTTTAATTGTTTTTCGACAAAAAGTCAATTTTATTATATAATACTTACATTTTTTCATTTTCGTATAAGTGTATTTATATTTAACTATAACAAAACAGTTATGGCTAATTTTGGGGAAATCAAAATCAGCCATAGTTTGAAGCAAAATAAAAATTATGGTTGAAGCGGAAGCGTCACAATAAAAGAAGTACCCGCCCCGGCCGAGCTGACAGCAGAAATTTTTCCGCCGTGCGCTTCCACAATGGTTTTTGCGATGGAAAGGCCCAGGCCATAGCCCTCGGTTTTTCGGGCGCGGGATTGATCCAGACGATAGAAGCGTTCAAAAATCTGCTCCAGCTGGTCCGTGGGGATCAAGGCGCCGGTGTTGTTGACCGTCAATCTGGCTTTCGACTGCAGCTGCTCGAGCGTCAGCGTAACGACTCCATGCTCACCGGCATATTTGCAGGCGTTGTCCAGCAGAATCACAATCAGCTGCTGCAGGCGGCCCGAGTCCCCCAGTATAAACAGGTTTGGCGCAATGCTGCTGTTCAGCGTAACGCCCTGCTCAAACGCGACGGATTCATACGGCAGAAGGCTGCTCCACGCAATGTTGCTGAGATCCACCGGCGTTTGGGGCGGCGGCATGCGCCGCGCGTCCGATTTGGCCAGGAACAGCAGGTCGTCTACCAGCTGCTTCATGCGGGTTGCCTCCGTGCCGGTGTATTCCACCCATTTCAGCTGTTGTTCGATCGTGCTCTCGCGGTGCGAAAGTAAAATCCCGATGTTGGCGAGGATCACTGTCAGCGGAGTTTTCAGCTCGTGAGAGGCGTCTGCAACAAATTGCCGCTGCTGCTCCCATGCGCGCTCCACCGGGCGCAGCGCCCACCGGGCCAGATACAGGCTGATCAGGAAAAAGGCGAACAGCCCGCCGGCTCCCACTAAAAGCGCGCTGAACAGAAGGCTGCGGATGGAATCGCGTTCGTGGCTCCTGTCCGCAAAGGCTATTTTCACTCCGCTGGGCATGTCCTGCCGCAGAAAGCGCAGGTCGAGAGAAGAAATCGTCCCCTCCCGCGTATTCGCCTCCAGAGCCTGCTGTACCGCCTGCTCCAGAACCTGCTGTGAAATTTCCGCGTTCTGTCCCACGGTTTTCAGAATTTCTCCGTCGCTGTCAAGCACGGCACAGACGATCGGTGTGGTGGGGGGCAGATCCTGCGGCTTGCTGCCGCCGATTTCAAACTTCGGCGGCGTTTTTTCAGAGGTGCGGGTCAATGCCATCTTCATATCGTTTTTGCTGGTATTTTCCAGCCGCTGATAGTTTGTGTACAGAAACACCGAGAATACGATGAGCAGAACGGAGAACACAAGCGACATATTGATCAGTACAAATTTACGCCGCAGCTTCTGGATCATGAAGCATCCTCCTCCAAACGGTAGCCGACCTTGCGGACAGTGCCGATGTTGACCTTTGAGCCGAGGAAGAACAGCTTTTTGCGCAGAAACGAAATGTAGGCCTCCACGTTGTTGTCCTCCGCGCCGGATTCAGTTCCCCATACCCTGGTGATCAAATCGTCCTTTGGCACGATCATGGAAGGGTTCCCCATGAGAAGGCGCATCACCTCAAATTCCTTAAAGCCAAGGTGCACCGATTTTGCGCCGCACTCCAGCGTGTAGGCCGACAGATTCAGCGTTACATCAGAAAATGTCATTTCCTCCAGCACCACGTCGCCCTGGCGGCGCGCCAGCGCGCGAACCCTTGCCAGAAGCTCTTCAGGGGAAAACGGCTTTGTCATGTAGTCATCCGCTCCACAGTCCAGCCCGGTTACTTTATCCGAAATTTCGTCCCGCGCGGTGAGCAGCAGCACGGGCGTGGCAATCTTCTTGCCGCGCAGGGCACGCACCACCTCGAACCCGCTGCGTTTCGGCAGCATCACATCCAGAACGACCACGTCGTATAATCCACTTTCCGCATAGGCCAGGCCATCCTCACCGTCATGAACCACATCCACGGAATACTTTTGCTCCGTCATGATCTGAGCGAGCGCCTCCGCAAGGCGAACCTCGTCCTCCACAATCAAAATATTCACAGCCGACCCCTCCCTGTTGTTCCGGTAGTTTCCATTATAGTACCTTAAAGTATAGATCCTTTTATACATGAATAAGATGAATTTTTGATTTACCGGAGTCTCTCTTTAATGCTATCTTAACTGACCAGGCTGAAATTACTCTGAAGCCGCATTTTCAGAGTAATTTCAGCCTTTTGATTTATGATGGTCACACAACAAAACATTCCCGGACGTTTTCCTTTAGTGTAACATATCCAAATGGATTGTTCCAGTGGGAGATCGGCCGTGTATAAAATCTGACCGATGGAGGGATTTCAAATGACGCAGTATCAGGATGTGTTCAAACGATATGAAAAGAAATATCTGATGAATCAGACGCAGTATGCCGCGCTGGAAGCGGGGCTGACGCCTTATATGAAGCATGACCAGTATGGACGGCACACGATCTGCAACCTGTATCTGGATACCGAGGATTACCGGTTGATCCGCATGTCGCTGGAGAAACCGGTCTATAAAGAGAAAATCCGCGTGCGCAGCTATGGTGTGCCACAGCAGAACGATTCGGTGTTTCTGGAGCTGAAAAAGAAATACAAGGGCGTTGTGTACAAACGGCGGATTTCACTCCCGCTGGAAGAAGCCATGAATTTTCTCGCCTGCGGCCGCCTGCCGCAGGAGGATTCGCAGATTTTTGAGGAAATCCACTGGTTTGTGGATTTCTACCGACCCGTTCCAAAGACGTTTATCGGGTATGACCGTGCGGCATTGTTTGGGCGGGAGGATTCGGAGCTGCGCATTACCTTTGATCAGAATCTGCGCTGGCGCGATACCTCTCTGGATTTAAGCTCCGGTGATTTTGGCTCGCCCATCATTGAGCCGGAGCTGGTACTCATGGAAATCAAGGCGCCCGGCGCCATGCCCCTGTGGCTTTGCCGCCTGATGACGGAGCTGAAGATTTACCCGGTTTCGTTTTCCAAATACGGGGCCTGCTATGAGGAGTTCCTGGCTCCCAAAGCCACATACAGAACCCGCTATGAGGGGGTTCCGGCATCCAGAACGTTCGAAAAACATTCGGGAGGGATCATCTGTGCTTGACAGTATCTTATCGACAGCCACAACTACCACCGCCGCTGCTGTGGGGATGAATGGGCTGATTCTCTGCACGCTGGCCTCCATGGCGCTTGGCATCGGCGTGGCGCTGTGCTACATGTTCCGCAACACCTACAGCAAAAGCTTTGTCGTCACTCTAGCCCTGATGCCGGTGATCATTCAGACGATCATCATGCTCGTCAACGGGAACCTCGGCACCGGAATCGCCGTCATGGGTGCGTTTAACCTGGTTCGGTTCCGTTCGGTGCCGGGCAGCGCCAGAGAAATCGGCAGCATCTTTTTTGCAATGGCCATCGGCCTTGCCACCGGGATGGGTTACCTGAGCTTCGCGCTGCTCTTCCTGGTGCTGGTCGGTGTAATGACGATGGTCCTGTACACCACTCCATTCGCAGAACCGCGCAAAATCCGTAAGGAGCTGAAAATTACCCTGCCGGAAGACCGTGACTACGACGGCATTTTTGATGATCTGTTCGAAAAATACACCAAGGGTGCGGAGCTGGTGCAGGTGAAAACCGCGAATATGGGCAGCTTGTATGAGCTGCGGTACCACGTAACGCTGGCTTCCCCGGTGGTGGAAAAAGAATTTATCGACGCGCTTCGCTGCCGCAATGGAAATCTGAGCATTTCCTGCGGGCAGGTTTCCAATCTTCGTGAGGAACTGTAACACGAAGATTGGATCAAACGCAAAATACAACATTTCTCCCCTCCGTAGGTGGGGAGAAATTTGACAGCCTGTTTTATATCATCAAAATAGAAAGATCAGCATGGAGGAATTACGATGAAATTAAAAGGGAAAGCGGTTCTGGCGGGACTTTTGTCCGCCATGTTGCTTCTTTATACGGCCGCCGGGTGTGCCCAGACACAAGAAACGAGCAGCAGCGCCGTCAGTGAAGTTTCCACAGAAAAACCGCTAACGGTGGAATACACGGAAGAAGATCTGGATGCCGCCTGGAGCGAATCCGGTTCCACATCCATCACACTCAGCGGGAATACCGCTACAGTTACCGGCAGCGGCGCTACGGTAAAGGACAGTACGGTTACGATTTCTGCCGCAGGAACCTATGTGCTTAGCGGTACACTGACGGACGGGCAGATCGAGGTCAGCGCGGGGAAAGAGGATTTGGTTCGTTTGGTTCTGAATGGTGTAACACTCTCCAATTCCACGAGCGCGCCAATTTATTCCAGCCAGGCCGGCAAGACTGTGATTGTTCTTGCCGAGGGAAGCAAAAATACCGTGACCGACGCGACAGAATACAAATATGAAAGTGCAGATGATGATGAGCCGGACGCGGCCATTTTCAGCAAGGATGATCTGACCATCAACGGCACCGGCTCGCTGACGGTGACGGGCAACTATAAAAACGGGATCGGCAGCAAGGATACTTTGAAGATCGTCAGCGGTACGATCAGCGTGACTGCCGCAAATGACGGAATCAGGGGCCGCGACGCCGTGGCTGTAAAGGATGGCACCATTGCTGTCGACGCAAAGGGTGACGCGGTTCGCTCGAACAACGACGAAGACACCACCAAGGGCTGGGTCGCCATTGAAGGCGGCACCTTCCAAATTACCAGCGGCCAGGATGCCTTCCAGGCAGAGACCATTTTGCAGGTGACCGGCGGAACCTTCGACATTACTGCCGGCGGCGGCAGCGCGAACGCGGCTGCCCATCAGGAGCAGTTCGGCGGACAGGGCGGCGGCTTTGGCGGCGGTCGTCCCGGTGGGAACGGCGGCTTCCAGCCCGGCGGCAACAGAAGCTCCGCTTCCTCCGGCACCGCTTCCGGAGCGGCTGCTTCAGGTACACAGGCTGAACGCCCGAACGTGACTCCGCCGGCGGAGTCGAGTGCCGGTACCGCGACGAAAAATGTTGCCGCTTCGGCCAGCTCCAATACAGCGGAAAGTCAGACTGCACAGCCGGATCAGAGCGGTTCTTCCGGCACAGCGGAAAGCACGGAAGAGGACAGCACCAGCACCAAGGCCCTGAAGGGCGGCAGTGAGGTATACCTCAGCGGAGGCACCTTCCAGATCGATTCGGCGGACGACGCGGTGCATTCCAACGGCACGGTGATCGTGGCCGGCGGAAATCTGAACATTTCCACCGGGGATGACGGTATGCACGCCGACGACGCGCTCGTCATTCAGGACGGAACCATCGAGATTCAAAAGAGCTACGAGGGCCTCGAGGGCGCCAGCGTCACCATCAGCGGAGGAACCATACATGTAACCGCAAGCGATGACGGCATCAATGCCGCGGGCGGCAGTGACGATGACACGGATTCCCGCGACAGCTTCCAGGCAAACGCCAACAATGAGATCCGCTTTACGGGCGGAACAGTCGTGATCGACGCGTCCGGCGATGGAGTCGATTCCAACGGAAACGTTGTGCAGGAGGGCGGCACGGTTGTGGTGAACGGGCCGGTCAATTCCGGCAACGGCGCGCTGGACTTTGGCGGCACCTATCAAATTTCCGGTGGAGTCCTTGTGGCGGCGGGCAGCTCCGGTATGGCGCAGGCCCCTGATGAGGATTCGCAGCAGAATTCGCTGACGGTGGTCTTTACCGAAACGCAGGCTGCCGGTACCGCGGTGAACATTTCGGATGCTGCAGGCAATTCCATTCTCACGTTCGCCTCTACGAAGCAGTTCCAGACGATCGTCGTCAGCGCTCCGGGCCTGAAACAGGGCAGCAGCTACACGGTTTCTACCGGCGGCGAGAACAGCGGTATGAATGAAGACGGCTATGCCGCTTCCGGCACCTATTCCGGCGGCACACAGCTGACGAAGGTGACGCTTTCAGGCGCGAGTACCGTGATCTCCAGCACCGGGGAAGAGACGACTCTGGGTGGAATGGGAGGAATGGGCGGGGGCGGCCGCCCCAACCGAAACGATGGGCAGAACGCCGGCGGCTCCGGTAATGGCGGTACACCGCCCGATCTGGACAGCGGCGCTCCCGCCGACGCAGGCGGCGGCCCGAACGGAAGAACACAGCAGAGCGGATCAGCATCCTCTGCCTCCTGAAAATAAAAAGCGTCCGGCTTTCGGGTTTCCCGCAGCCGGACGCTTGTGTTCCGTAAGCAATGAAGAGTAGAACGATACTGCATGAAAACCAATGTCCCCCTGCCAAAAGACAGGGGGACATTGATCTTTACATGTAGGAATGATCCATTTGAATTCAGTGCTGGGATGCACCGTAGTCAGCGGATGGTTCGTCATCCCAGGGTGAGGACAAAGACCCCTCCAGAGCGCTGGTCAGCAGCAAAAGCAGTTCGAGCGTGCTTTGAAAGGAACGCACCTGATTGGTGTCCGTCCGCTGGAGGATGCCCTGCCAAGTGGAATTTTGCCGCATGGTGACCTGTACAATGAAGGTTGTGCTGCCTTCGGGCTGCTCCTGCAGGTTCCATTCCTCGGCGGTCGTTAAAACCTCGCGGGGCTTTTGCGAGGGGTATTTCACGGGGAATCCCTCCCTTGCCCGTTTGTTGTTGGTCTTTTTGGCAAATTTGCGAAGCCGCGTGGTGGACTGTGGAATTTCTTTGGAGTCCATCCATCGGGTCAGCAGTTTTAAAAGCTCCAGTTCACTCGAAAATGGAGCGCTTTTTTTGCAGTATGGGCTGTAAAAAGCTCCCTGCATTTCGCGATTGCGGTAAGAAGCAATGCGAATGAGATTTACCTCGTAACGGTTGATTCCGTTTGGTGCAGAAACCAGTTCCTGCAATCGATTCATTGGAATATTTTTCCCTTCCCGGCCAAAAGAGAACCCGGCAGCGCGCCGCTGCGAAAAGCGCGGCACGATCATACGGAAAAAAGATTATTTTTCAAGCGGTTCTATCGGCCGCAGCGTAAAAATGATTTTCAGGTCTTTCTTTTTATAGGAGGCTTCAAATTTACGCGTGATGCGCTGCATGACTCCCTCTGCGTTTTCCAGATTCGTCAGGGGCAGCATCAGGATAAACTGAGATGAACTGTATGCGGCTACGGCGTCGCCCTTGCGCAGGTTATGCACAATCACCTCTCGAAACAGGTTTACGGCAGATACCGCCTCCGAGCCGTTTACGATCATTCCGTTGTCATCCATCAGTGTCATCAGCGCCACGATG
The DNA here is from genome assembly GCF_000277625.1 of Clostridium sp. MSTE9. Classification (NCBI taxonomy): domain Bacteria; kingdom Bacillati; phylum Bacillota; class Clostridia; order Eubacteriales; family Clostridiaceae; genus Clostridium; species Clostridium sp. MSTE9. The sequence continues at coordinate 29,535 of NZ_AKFU01000008.1, read as the reverse complement.
ATGGATTGACCCGTCCGCTTCAGGCCGCGGGCCTGAATCCGATACAGATTTTTAAAGATTTCGTAATCACAGTAGTATGCTCCGGCATTGTCCGATTCTTCGCGCAGGCTCTCTTTAATGACAGACAGATCCAGCTCGGCCTTGTGAACCGTCTTTGTAATCTGGCGGTATAAGTCGCGAAGATTCTTCGAAATGTTTACACCAAGCTCTCGGTAAAACAGTTCGGTCACATATTGATAATGCGCCAGGGCCTTGCTGTTCTGGCCGGTGCGCAAATACGCGCCGGTCAGGTATTTGTGCAGGGATTCTTCAAAGGGGACCAGTGCGGTTGCAGATTCGCACAGGGCGATCATCTCCGCGTACTCCTGCGCTTCTTCGAGCAGCAGACAAAGGTTGCGCACACTTTGCAGGTAAAGGCCGGTCAACTCTTTCCTGCGGGCGATCACCCACGAGGAATAGCTGGAATTCGGCAGAAAATCCCCCCGGTACTGTGAAATCGCTTGCTGGTACAAAGAAATCTGCCGCGTCGCTTTCTGCCCGGGCAGTCCGGCCAAAGCAGAAAGGCGGCGAAGCTCTTCCTCATCCACCACGCAGTGCAGTTCGGGATTCCACAGATACGAACCCTGCGAATAGATAATAAATTCAGTTTCATTGTCATGCAGCTCTTTTTTGAGCAGGTCTCTGGCGCGGTAAACCAGGTTCTTCAGGGCGTTCATCGGGTCTGCGCTTGAGCGGGAATCCGCCCACAGAGCCTGAATCAGCTGTTCAATCCTGGGGCCGGAATTGCGGTTGGCGATCAAATACTCGATCAAAAGCCATACCTGCTTCGGCTTCCCGCTCGATTGCGTCAGAACATGTTCCCCGCGCTGTATACTGAATTTACCCAACGTATGTATCCATATCGTTTCGCTTTCGGGTTTTGTTTGTGCCACAGAGTCTGTAACCTCCTCCAAATGCGGTAAGGAGCTTGATTTAGCTTGTCTACCAGTATAACATGCAGAATGACAATTGGCAAGAAATAGGCAGGCTGGTATTGAATTTTCTTTCATAATTTTTTCAGAAAATGGATGCAGCCATTCGTTTTGATGCCATCTGCGAAATTTGCCCGGTTTGTGCCGGCGGAAAGGGGCATATTATGCGGAAAGCGATTCGCCGCCGCCGCGTTTTTTAGGGGATTTTTCTATTTTATCCGGTGACGAACTATGTTAAAATAGAACAGAAATAGGAAAGGCCGCTTTGGCGGCCGGAACGGGGGATTCAATGGCGGTCATTAGGGTGTATGTGGAGAAAAAGCCTGGCTTTCATGTGGAAGCGCAGCATCTGAAAGAGGATTTGCAGCAGAATTTGGGGATTACCGGCCTTACCGAGGTTCGCATTGTGAACCGGTACGATATTTCCGGCCTTTCGCCGGAGGAGTTTGAGGCGGCGCGGGGCACGATTTTTTCGGAGCCGAACGCGGACAATGTTTACGATGAGGAATACCCGGTGCCTGAGGGGGCGCGGGTGTTTGCAACCGAATACCTGCCCGGCCAGTACGACCAGCGGGCGGATTCCGCAGCCCAATGCGTGCAACTGCTGACCGCGGGAGAGCGCCCGCAGGTAGCGTCGGCCAAAATGATCGTTCTACTGGGGAGTGTGAGCGACAGCGAGCTTGCCGAAATCAAGCGATACCTGATTAACCCCGTGGAATCCCGCGAAGCTTCTCTGGACAAGCCCGAGTCGCTGGAGCTGCGAGTACAGGAGCCTGCGGCGGTCAGCCGGGTGGAGGGCCTGATTTCGTGGGACGACGAGAAGCTTTCGGAATATTACGATTCCATGGGCTTTGCGATGAGCCTTGAGGATTTGTTTTTCTGCCGCGATTACTTCCGCGACACGGAGCATCGTGATCCTTCCATTACCGAGCTGCGTGTAATTGATACGTATTGGTCGGATCACTGCCGCCATACGACCTTTGCTACCCGCCTTGAAAATATTCAGGTAGAGCCGGGCGCCCCGGCGATCGACAAGGCGCTCAAGGATTATTACGATGCGCGTGTAGAGGTTGCGGGTACGACAAAGCCGATCTGCCTGATGGACATCGCGGTGATGGGCATGAAGCTGCTGCGCCGGCGCGGCCGTCTGCCGGACCTGGATGTCAGCGAGGAAATCAACGCCTGCTCCATCGAGGTTCCCGTCGAGATCGACGGAAAGACAGAGACCTGGCTGGTACAGTTCAAAAACGAAACGCATAACCACCCGACGGAGATCGAGCCGTTCGGCGGCGCGGCCACGTGCCTTGGCGGCGCGATCCGCGATCCGCTTTCCGGCCGCGCGTATGTGTATCAGGCGATGCGCGTTACCGGTTCGGGCGATCCGCGCAATCCCAACACTCTGCCGGGCAAGCTGCCCACCCGTAAAATCACGGTGGGCGCGGCGCAGGGCTACAGCTCCTATGGCAATCAGGTGGGGCTGGCCACCGGCCAGGTGACCGAGCTGTACGACCCCGGCTATGTGGCCAAGCGAATGGAGATCGGCGCGGTGATTGGTGCTTCCCCGAAAGAAAATGTCGTGCGTGGTATTCCCGCTCCGGGCGACCGGATCGTTCTGCTGGGCGGCAGCACCGGCCGCGACGGCTGCGGCGGCGCAACCGGCTCCTCGAAGGCCCACACGCTGGAATCCGTCAAGGAGGCGGGGGCCGAGGTGCAAAAGGGCAACGCGCCTACGGAGCGCAAAATTCAGCGCCTGTTCCGCAGCCCCGAAGCAGCAAAGCTGATCAAGCGCTGCAACGATTTCGGCGCGGGCGGTGTGTGCGTCGCCATTGGCGAGCTGGCTGCCGGTCTGCAGATTCAGCTGGATGCCGTGCCGAAAAAATACGAAGGTCTAAACGGCACCGAGCTCGCGATTTCGGAATCGCAGGAGCGCATGGCCGTGGTGCTTGCCCCCGAAGACGTGGAGCGTTTCTGTGCGCTGGCGGAGGAAGAAAACCTGCAGGCGGTGGTGGTGGCTGAGGTCACCGAGCAGCCACGCCTGCGTATGGAGTGGCGCGGCGATACGATCGTCGACCTCAGCCGCGCGTTTCTTGATACGAACGGCGTGACGCTTTCCGCGAAGGCGGCGATTCCGGCGCCCGATCTTTCTCAGAATTACCGCGAGCTGGTTCCTGCAGAGCTGGTGGGCCAGCCGCTGGCAAAGGCGTTCGAGCAGAATTTGTCGCGCCTCGAGGTCTGCTCGCAGCAGGGCCTTGCGGAGCGGTTCGACGCCAGCATCGGCGCGGCAACCGTGCTGATGCCCTTTGCGGGAAAATACCAGCGTACGCCAGAAGAGGCGATGGTGGCAAAGCTCCCGGTTCTCAGCGGAGAAACCGATGACGCAACCGCGATGAGCTACGGGTTTATTCCCGGCATTTCGCGTTTCAGCCCGTTCCACGGCGCGGCCTGGGCGGTGGTGGAAAGCCTGTCGAAGCTTGCAGCGGTCGGCGCTGACCCCCTGAGTGCAAGACTGACATTCCAGGAATATTTCGAGCGCCTGCGCAAGGACCCCGAGCGATGGGGCAAGCCTGCGGCCGCGCTGCTGGGAGCGTTTTCTGCGCAGATCGGCATGGGCCTTGCCGCGATCGGTGGAAAAGACAGTATGTCCGGTTCGTTTGAAGAGCTGGATGTTCCGCCCACGCTCGTGAGCTTTGCGGTGACGATGACAAAGGCGAGCCGCACGCTTTCGGCGGCCTTCTCCGCCCCCGGCGACAAAGTATATCTACTGCCGCTGCCGGAGCAGAAGGAGAGCGGCTTGCCGGATTATCCCGCTTTGCAGGAGTATTACCGCGCAGTGCGCGAAATGGCGGAACTGGGCGGCATAGCTGCCGCTTCGGTCGTGCGCGAGGGCGGCGCGGCCGCCGCAATTTCCCGCATGTGCTTCGGCAATCGTATGGGCTTCCGCTTTGAGAGTGGAGCGCTGGCTGAAAAACTGCTGTTCGCGCCGCAGTCCGGCGCGCTGGTGATCGAAGCCGCACCCGGCGCTGTTTTGCCGAAAGAGCTGCGTGCCGCCCTGATGGGCACGGTGACCGAGGAACCCGAGGTGGTGCTGGGCGAGGAAGCACTTTCCGTCGATCATTTGCTTGCCGCTTGGACCGGTACGCTCGAAAAGATTTTCCCGACCCAAACGAAAGAGGCACCTGCTCCGGAGGTGCCGCTGTTTACAGAGCGCTTTGCAGGTGCGCCCGCCATTAAAGCGGCGAAGCCCCGCGTGGTGATTCCGGTGTTCCCGGGCACGAACTGCGAGTACGATACCGCACGCGCGTTTGAAAAAGCCGGAGCGGAGCCAGAGGTTCTGATTGTGCGCAACCTGACGCCGTCGGCGATCGAGGAGACGATTGACCGATTGGAGAAAGCGGTTCGCAATGCGCAGATCATCATGCTGCCCGGCGGATTTTCCGGCGGTGACGAGCCGGACGGCTCCGGCAAATTCATTGCCACCACATTCCGCAATCCGCGTCTTTCACAGGCGGTGGAAGAACTGCTGTATCACCGCGACGGTCTGATGCTTGGTATCTGCAACGGCTTCCAGGCGCTGATCAAGCTGGGGCTTGTTCCGTTTGGTCACATTGTACCTACTGGGGAATCCGCGCCCACACTGACCTTTAACGAGCTGGGCCGCCACATTTCGCGCATGGCGTATACGCGCATCACCTCGGTCAAATCGCCCTGGTTTGCGGGTGTGCAGGCCGGTGACGTGTTCTGCGTGCCGGTTTCACACGGTGAGGGCCGCTTTGTAGCGGATGAGGAAACGCTGCGCCGCCTGATGGAAAACGGTCAGATCGCCACACAGTATACCACGCCGGAGGGAATCCTCAGCGGCGAAACGCAGTGGAATCCCAACGGTTCCGTGTGGGCGGTGGAGGGCATCACCAGCCCCGACGGCCGCGTGCTGGGCAAGATGGCCCATTCAGAGCGCAAGGGCGAAAACCTGTACAAGAATGTGCCGGGCGCAAAGGATCAGCAGATTTTTGAATCCGGTGTAGCATACTTTCAATAAACAACAAAAAAATAAGGCTGTCGCGACTGCTCCTTTGGAGCTCTGCGACAGCCTTTCTGTTTTTCGGTTTTCATATCCTTTAGCGCTCGCTTTCGTACCATTCTTCGCCATTGAAAATCAGATCATCCAGGTCAACACCGGCAGTTAGTTCGCTGTACAGACAACGGTACAGGTCATCATCCAGATTTTCAGGGCGATTCAGCTGCATGGTCTGTTCCATGTCATCGCCTCCCCAATCCCTTATCTTATTTTTTAAAAAGTGTTCTACCAGTATATGCCCTGAATTCTGAAAAAATTCCAAAAGAATGACGAATGATTTTCCGGTTTCAAAAAAAATTTGTTCGTTTTTTGCGTATTTTTATCTTGCCTGCGGCGGTTGATTATTTCACACAGCGGTACTATAATAGAAGCCATATCCGTACAAATAGAAGCACGGGCTTTGAGCCCGATTTTGAATTTAAAATAAGGAACCGGTGTTTCATGAATCATTTTTTAAAACGTACCTGGGCGGAGGTTGACCTGGATGCTCTGGATCACAATTACGATGTGATCCGTGCTGCGGTTGACCCCAGAACGAAGATTTGCTGTGTCGTGAAGGCAGACGCTTACGGCCATGGTGCGTCGTTTGTGTCGCGTGAGTTTCAGAAAAAAGGGGCGGACTGGTTTGCGGTATCCAATTTGGAGGAAGCGGTTCAGCTGCGGCGGGCCGGGATTCTGCGCCCGATTTTGATTTTGGGCTATACGCCGCCTCAGATGGCGGAGCGCCTGCGGGAGCTGTCGATTTCGCAGTCGGTCTTTTCCGCGGAATACGGCAAAGAGCTTTCGGATTGCGCCGTGGCGGCCGGTGTTCGGGTGCGGATTCACATTAAGCTCGACAGCGGGATGAGCCGCATCGGCTTTTTGTATCAAAACCCGGAGAGGGACAGCGGGTCGCTTTCCGAAATCGAAGCCGTCTGCAAGGAGCCGGGCCTGATTCCGGAAGGAATTTTTACGCATTTTTCCGTTGCGGATGACGGCGGTGCCGGGGAAGATTTCACCATGCTTCAGTATGACTGCTTTGACGGTGCCGTCAGGGAGCTGAAACAGCGCGGGATTACCTTTGAGCTGCGCCATTGTTCGAACAGCGGCGCGGTGGTCGATTACCCGCAGCTGGACCTCGACATGGTGCGCCCCGGCGTGATTTTGTACGGTCTGATGCCGTCGGATCAGATGCGGCGCGATCTGGACCTGCGCCCCGCGATGGAGCTGAAAACGGTGATTTCTCAGCTGAAAACGGTGGAGCCGGGCACGAGCGTGAGCTACGGGCGGGAATTTGTGACCGAACGGCGTACGACCCTGGCCACGGTGCCGATCGGCTATGCCGACGGATATCCCCGCCGCCTGCACGACAGGGCCGACATGCTTGTCTGCGGGAAACGCGCCCGCGTGGTAGGACGCGTCTGCATGGATCAGGTGATTCTGGATGTGACCGATATTCCCGATGTTCGCACGGGGATGACGGTGACGATCTGGGGCCGTGACGGCGAAAATGAGGTCAGCGTGGATGAAATTGCCCGGCTGGACGGTACGATTCATTATGAGATGGTCTGCCTGGTTGGCAAGCGTGTGCCGCGTGTGTTCCTGCGCGAAGGCAAGCCGGTAGGCCAGCTGAACTACATCTGCCCGGAGGAAGAAGGCTGAATTTTAAAACCACCCCTTGTCAAAGCAGGGCTTTGACAAGGGGATTTTTGTATCGGCAAGTCTATTTCCATAGCTGCTGTAAGTACAGCGATTTCTTCCCCCGCCACAGGCGGGGGAAGAAATCGCTCGTTGTTTTAAAGTGGATGACTCTATTTTGAACGATTGGGCAAATCGCCGGAGCTTTCCTTTCAGGGGGAAAGTTCCGGCGATTTTTTTGGGTGGGTAGAGGCGTTTCCACACAATGCAAGCACTGTGTGGAAAAATGAATGGAAGAAGGGAGAAGAATATGGAAAAAATTAAGGCGGCGGCCATTTCGGGCTTTACCGTGCTTTCCGCCTGGATGGGAGTTTTGGCCGTGCCGGTTTATCTGCTGGTAGTGACGAACGTGATCGATTATGCCACAGGCATTGCGGCCTCTATTTGTCGGAAAGAAACGGTCAGTTCCTATCGGGGGATTCGCGGAATCATTAAGAAGGTGTGCATGTGGCTGCTGGTTGCCGTTGGCGCTGTCATCGACATATTGGCGGCGTATGCCGCCGAGCAGACGGGAATCACGCTGCCGTTCGGCTATGCCGCAGCGTCGCTGGTCGCCGTATGGCTGATCTGCAACGAGCTGCTTTCCATTTTGGAGAACATTGCGCAAACCGGTGTGCAGCTTCCGCCGTTTCTGGAAAAGATGATTTCTTATCTGAAGACGCAGGCAGAAAACCTGCCATCCGGCGGGGAACAAAAATAAAGCAAAGGGCAGGCCATAATTGGCCTGCCCTTTGCTTTTGTGTGTGAGCTCAATAAGCGGTAAAGCCTGCATCGGCTACCAGAAGGGCGCCGTTGATCAGGCTGGAGTCATCACTGGCTAAAAACAGTGCGGCGTTGGCAATCTCTTCGGGGCTGCCGCTGCGGTAATTCGCGCCGGTGCCGGCCATCGAGCGTTCCATGCCTTCTTTATGCACATGAGAGAAATCGCTCAGAATCTCGGTATCCACGCCGCCGGGGCAAATCGCGTTACAGCGGATTTTTTTCGGCGCATACTGGAACGCGACGTTCTTTGTCATGCCGTTGAGCGCGTGCTTGGAGGCCGTGTACGCCGTGCCGGCCCTACATCCCTGCAGACCGCCGATCGACGAAATATTCAAAATCACGCCGCCGCCCTGCTCGACCATCGTGGGCAGCGCCTCGCGCATCGCAACCATCGGTGCGGTTACGTTGACGCGCATTACCTTGTCCCACAGTTCGTCAGATACATCGGCGAGCATGGTAAAATCGTCCATGATTCCCGCGTTGTTGACCAGAATATCGAGTCTGCCATAGGTTTTGATCGTATCTTTTACCATGGCGATGACCTGATCCTTTTCCATCATATCTGCTGCCAGAGGATGAATGTTGGAATTTTCGGCGGCCAGTTCATCCAATCGGTTTTTTCTGCGGGCCACGGCAATTACGGTGGCGCCTTCGTTCGCGAACAGTCTGGCGATGGCACGTCCCATACCAGCGCTCGCGCCGGTAACAATGCAAATCTTGTCCTTTAATTTCATATGGCATCCTCCTAATATTATAAAATGGTAGCTTGATAAATCAATCAAGTGATTGTCTATACTATAACAGCTTTACCACAAAAAGTATATATTTAACGATATACATTTTTTAAATTTATATAAATATACGAAAATAATGAGAGATGATTGTTCAAATGGAAGAATACGGCATCGATTCTCCAGTCGCCCTTTGCGGCTGGCTTGCCTGCAAAAAGAGCTGGCGGGTTGCATTACTCCGGCGAATCGGCTAAAATGAAATCAAAAAGCTCTGGGAGGAATGCGTTATGTTGGTAAAAGAAAATGCGGCACTGCTGCTGATTGATATGCAGGGAAAGCTTGCACAGAGCATGTTTGAGCCCGATATGGTTCTGGAGAATTGCGCAAAGCTGATTCAGGCGGCCAAACTGTTTGAGATGCCGATTCTGATTCTGGAGCAATACCCGAAGGGCCTTGGGCCAACGGCTCCGGCCCTGCGCGAGCTGCTGGGCGACCAGCCTGCGATTGAGAAGGTTTTCTTCAGTGCCTGCGACAGTGAGGAGTTCCAGCAGCAGCTGCGCGATGCGGGCCGCCGCCAGCTTCTGGTTGCCGGGATTGAAGCGCATGTTTGTGTATACCAGACAGTGCGCGATCTGCTCAAGCAGCCGTATGAGGTGCATGTTGCGTCGGATGCGGTATCGTCGCGCACCGAGTGGAATCGCAATATTGCTCTTGAGCGCATGCGTGAAATGGGTGCGGTGATTACCAGCACCGAAATGGCCCTGTTTGAAATGATGCGCGCCGCGAAAGGCGACCTGTTTAAGCCCTTTGCGCAGATTGTAAAATAAAAAATAGAATACAAAAGCGCCGCGGAGTACATTCCGCGGCTCCAGATAAAAAAGCCACCGGGCACTCCGGTGGCTTTTTTTATCCGATTTTAAGGGGGTTAGTCCTGCGCAGTTCGGCACAGACAGCGCACCTGCTCACGGATATTCCTCTCTTGGGTTTCCGAAGAAAGAATGACCAGATAATCTCCGGGCAGAATCCGCGTTTTACCGTTGGGAATCAGTTCCTTGGTTCCGCGCCGCAGGCCCACAATCAAAAGGCCCTGCGGCCATTTGACCTCTTTTACCGTGTGATTTGCGGCGGTACTGCCGTATTCCACCGGGAACTCAATTAGGCCGCCCTGCTCGGGATGAGGGGAGGAATTCCCGCTCTTTTCCAGGTAGCGATCCAGCAGGGAATCGTAGATCGGCTCGATTTTCAGCATGTCTGAAACAAGGAGTGCAACAAATGCGCAGGCCGCCACCGGCAGTAAATGAACCAGCGAGCCGGACATCTCTGCCGTGAGCAGAATGCTGGTAACGGGTGCTTTTACAGAGGCTGCAAGCGCGCCGGCCATAGCACATACGGCAAAATCTGAAATATACTGCGGCGGCAGGCCCATTCCGGAAGCGGCGTACCCTACGATACTGCCAGAGAGCGCACCTACGGTGAGGATGGGGAAGAAGATACCACCCGGTACACCGCTGCCAAAGCTGGCGCCGGTAAACAGCAGCTTTACAATCAGGTAAATAAAAAGCATACCAAGGCCGAGCTGTGTGCTTTCGGAAAGGCGGATCAGATCGCGCCCGCCGCCCAGCGTCAGAGGCAGAAACAGCCCACAGGGCAGCGCAATCAGCAGTGCTGCGCACGGACGCACCGGTGCGGGGAGCTTGGTGTACAATTTTTGAAAGTCGAGCAGCGTACGGTTCAGAAGCGAGCCGATCAGGCCCGAAACGATGCCCAGCGGCAGCAGCCACCCGTAATAGGGGATGGGCAGTACGGGCACATCGGTAAAATCAAGAACAGGCCTCAGCCCGAAAAAGTTTTTAGACAGAAAGTCTGCTGTAAGAGAAGCGGCGGTCGCCGAAATCAAAATGAGCGGGGAAAAACTGCGGTGGATTTCCTCGAGTGCGAACACCATTCCAGAAAGAGGCGCGCTGAATGCTGCGGAAAGTCCCGCCGCTGCGCCGCCGGTGATCAGGTAATCGTCCTCCAGCGTGCCATGACGGCCGCAGCGCTCCGCCGCAGCCTGCCCTGCCGCCGCGCCGATCTGGATCGACGGACCTTCCCGTCCCAGAGACAGGCCGAAAAAGGAACATAGAATACCGCCGGCAAACCGCACGGCCAGAATCGACTTCCACTTCATTTTCAGGCCGAACAGCACGACGCCCTTCACCTGCGGGATGCCGCTGCCGGAAGCCATCGGCTCGTGCTTTATCATCCAATTCAGAAGAAAACCGACTCCCGCGATCAAAGCCAGCCACGGCAGCAAAAGCAGGGGGTGTGTTTTCAGGTAAGCATAAATTTGAATGGAGGTATCTACTCCATGCTCAATGCCCATTCGGTAAAATATAGAGAGTAAACCCGCCAGCACCCCAACCCCAATTCCTTTCAAAGTCAGGCTCCATTTGAGCTGGTTCATTCCAGAGAGGATGCGATAAATTCTGGTTTTTGCTTTTTCCACGTGAAATACAGCTCCCGTTCAGGAAAACGCGGCCCTGTGGGGCCGCATTTCGGATTCTATCATTAATCTTAAAATGAAATCACAGAAAAACAGCTCAAGCGGCAGAGCCACTAAGCTGATAGTTCCATATTTTCTCAGCCGCAGACCGAAGCTTTGCTTCGGTCTGCGGCTGAGGTTATTATAACACTTTGTCTGTGTGCCTTCAAATTGAATGGCATGTCCGTAGTGAAAAAATTACAAAATATTTGCGGTGGTTTTTATATAAAACACACAATTTGATTTTCTGAGGACCTGCTCAGAAAACAAGTGATTTTCCATAAAATCTCCACCTCAAAATAGATAATTTACAGAATATTTTCAGCTCGATTTTGAAGAATTCTATAAATATTTATATAAATTTTTATATAAATATGCATGTAAAAATGTAAAATATCGTTTATTTTTAGACAATCCATGGTCGATTTAAATAATATACTAAATTTTTATTCGTTATAACTATATAAATTTATTTGAAAATATGAAAATGACTAAAATTTCGATTGTAAATTTTTAAATGATGTGTATAATGGTGAGCAACAGGAAGGAAATGAGGGATTCCGTTGAAGGGAACCATTAAATTGATCAGCGAAATGACCGGCTTTTCTCCGGCAACCGTTTCGAATGCATTGAACCATAAAAGAGGGGTCAACAAGCAGACGGTGGAACGTGTTTTGCAGGTTGCGGAAGAGATCGGGTACTCTGTAAAGCCCAGAATATCCAAAATCAAATTTGTCATTTATAAAAAGAACGGTCTGATTATCAACGACAGCCCGTTTTTCCCGGCTGTGATCGAGGGAGTGGAACGTCAGGCGAAAAATCTGCAGTTTGAAACCGTGTTCTGCAATATCGACAGCAGCAGCCCCGACTGCGCGGAGCAGGTACATAGCATTTTGGAGGATACCAGCGCGGCGGTGATCCTCCTCGGTACCGAGATGACGGAGCAGGATTTTCAGTTGTTCCGCAATCCGAAATGCCACCTGATTCTGCTCGACGGCTGGAGCGATACCATCACGTTCGACAGTGTTTTGATCAGCAACACCGATTCCGCCTGCCATGCAGTGGAATACCTGATCGAAAAGGGGCATAAAAAGATCGGCTATCTGCGTGGGCGCTTCCGCATCAAGGCGTTTTCGTACCGCAGCATTGGCTATAAACGTGCGCTGGGAAAAGCGAATTTTTCCATAGAGCCGCAGCACATCATTACCCTGGGCACCACAACGGAGTCCGCTTACCGCGATATGGTTGCCCACCTGGAATGGGCAAGGGATCTGCCCACGGCCTTTTTTGCCGATAACGACGTGATCGCCCTTGGCGCCATGCGCGCGCTGCAGGAAAAAGGCTACCGCGTGCCGGAGGATGTTTCGATCATCGGGTTTGACAACATCCCGTACTGCGAGATTTCCAGCCCTCGCCTGAGTACCATCCACGTGTTCAAGCAGGAGATGGGCGAAATCGCCGTTCGGCGGCTGAACGACCATATCCGGCAGGAGAGCAAGGTCAAAACGAAAATACAGGTCTGCACCGAATTTGTGGAACGTGAAAGCGTTCGCGACCTGAATGCAACATAACTAAGGGAGGGCTTTTCGATGGAGAAAATCAAGCTGGGGTATGCGCCTACCAGAAGAAGCATTTTCAGTGCGCCGGACGCGCTCAAATACCGGAATCTGACGGCCGACCGGCTGCATGAGCTGGGCGTGGATTTTGTGGATATCACAGACATCAACGACGAGGGCCTGCTGTTCGACGACGCCGATATGCAAAAGATTGCCGAAAAATTCAAAGCCGAGAAGATCGACGGATTGTTTTTGCCGCACTGTAATTTCGGCACCGAATATGTGTGCGCAAGGCTTGCCAAAGAGCTGAATGTTCCGGTGCTGCTGTGGGGCCCGCTCGACGAGCGCCCCGAACCGAACGGCGTGCGTCTGCGCGACACCCAGTGCGGCCTGTTCGCCACCGGCAAGGTGCTGCGGCGCTTTCAGGTTCCCTTTACCTACATGACAAACTGTCGATTGAGTGACCCCGTGTTCGAGCGCGGTCTGCGTGATTTTATGGCGGTGTGCAATGTGGTCAAAACGTTCCGGCATACCCGTATTCTGCAGATTTCTACCCGCCCGTTCGATTTTTGGACCACCATGTGCAACGAGGGCGAGCTGCTCGAGCGCTTCAACATTCAGCTTTCGCCCATCCCGATGCCCGAGCTGACGCAGGAAATGCGGCTGGCCAAGGAGCACACTCCCGATGAGGTCGAGCAGGTGCTCGGCTACATACGCGAAAACATGGATGTCCGCATCGCGGAGGAGGCGCTGGAGAACGTGGCGGCTCTGAAGGTTGCGATGAAGCATCTGGTGAAAAAATACGGCTGCAACGCGGTGGCAATTCAGTGTTGGAATGCTCTGCAGCAGGAAATCGGGATCATGCCCTGCGCGGCGAACGCGCTGATGAACGATGAGGGGATCCCGGTGGTGTGCGAAACGGATATTCACGGCGCGATCACCGCCCTTTTGGTGGAAGCCGCCGGGATGGGCGAAACCCGTTCGTTCTTTGCGGACTGGACGGTGCGCCACCCCGACATTGAAAACGGCGAGCTGCTGCAGCACTGCGGCCCGTGGCCGGTTTCGGTCGCGCAGCAAAAGCCGGTTCTGGGCTACCCATTGGCGTTCAAGCATCCGGGGAGCCTGACCGCCGAAGCAAAGCACGGCGAGCTGACCCTATGCCGGTTTGACGGCGACAACGGCGAATACTCCATGCTGCTGGGCAACGCCAAGGGCGTCGACGGCCCGAACTGCATGGGAACCTACCTTTGGATCGAAGTGGAAAACATCAAGCGCCTGGAAGATAAAATCGTCTGCGGCCCGTATATCCACCACTGTGTGGGCATCCACAAAAATGTGGTGCCGGTTCTGTACGAGGCCTGCAAATACATCCATGTAACACCCGATTTTTATGATCCGATTGAGGAGCAGGTGCGCGCTTATCTCAGGGGGGAATAAAAATGGTGAATTTGCAGGAAAAGACATGGCAGATCAGACAAGACGTGGTGACTCTGATCCACAAGGCGGGCAGCGGCCACATCGGCGGCGATATGAGCGTAACCGATATTCTGGTTACGCTGTACTACAAGCACATGAACTGCTCGCCCGAAAACCAGAACGACCCGAATCGCGACCGCTTTATTTTAAGCAAGGGCCACTGTGTGGAGGCGCTGTACTGCATCCTGGCGGATAAGGGTTATTTCCCAAAGTCGGATCTGGATAGCTATTCTGGCTATCTTTCGAAATATATCGGTCACCCCAGCGATAAGGTCAACGGCGTCGAGATCGGCTCCGGCTCTTTGGGGCATGGCCTGTCGTATAGCATCGGCATGGCGCTGGCCGGCAAAATGGACGGCGCACCGTACCGCGTGTACACCGTGATGGGCGACGGCGAGCTGGCCGAGGGCTCCGTGTGGGAAGGCGCTATGGCGGCGGCCCACTACAAGCTTGACAACCTCACCGCCGTAATCGACCGCAACCGCCTGCAAATCTCCGGCTCGACAGAGACGGTGATGGCGCAGGACAGCCAGGAGGAGCGCTGGCGCGCATTTGGCTGGCACGTGCTTTCAGTGGATGGAAACAGTACCAAAGCGCTGGATTTCGCCTTGCAGGAGGCAAAGCAGATCAAAGGCAGGCCGACGATGATTATTGCGAACACCACAAAGGGCTGCGGTGTATCGTTTATGGAAAACCAGGCGTCCTGGCATCACAAATCTGTGGACGACGAGCATTATGAACTCGCGATGCGCGAGCTGGAGCAAAGGAGGGCGGCACATGAACAAGATTGCGAATAAGCAGGCGATCTGCGACGTGCTCCTGCAGGAATCGGAGCACGATCAGGATATTGTTGTGCTGTGCAGCGATTCGCGCGGCTCCGGCTCCATGACTCCCTTTGCCGAGCAGCGGCCAAAGCAGTTTGTAGAAACCGGCATTGCCGAGCAGAATCTTGTCACGATCAGCGCGGGGCTGGCCAAATGCGGCAAAAAATCGTTTGTCGTTTCCCCCGCGTGCTTCCTCTCTACCCGCAGCATGGAGCAGGCCAAGGTCGATGTGGCGTATAACCACGCGAACGTGAAGCTAATCGGCATTTCCGGCGGTGTCAGCTACGGTGCGCTGGGTCTGACGCATCATTCCACCAACGACATCGCGGCGATGGCCTCGATTGTGAATATGCGGGTGTATCTTCCGAGCGACCGCCTGCAGACAGAGTGTTTGATTCGGGCCCTGCTCAAGGACGGAGAGCCCGCGTATATCCGGGTGGGCCGCAACGCCGTGGAGGATGTTTACGAGGAGGGGAAAGTTCCCTTTACATTAAATAAAGCGACGCTGCTGCGCGACGGCACGGATGTGACGATCATCGCGTGCGGCGAGATGGTTTCTGCCGCAAAGCAGGCGGGAGAGCTGTTGGAGCAGAAGGGTGTTTCGGCCCGTGTGCTCGACATGTACTGTCTCAAACCCATCGACCGGGAGGCGGTTTTAAAGGCTGCAAGGGAGACGCGGGGAATTGTGACGATCGAGGAGCATACCGCGTTCGGCGGGCTAGGCTCTATGGTCAGCCAGATTGTCTGCGCAGAGCACCCTGTACGGGTAAAGAGTCTCACACTGCCGGATGAACCGGTGATCACCGGAAAATCCCAGCAGGTATTTGATTATTACGGCCTGAATGCCGAGGGCATTGCGAGGGCTGCGATGGAGTTGATCTGACGATGCGGCAAACCTATTTGCTTGCGATAGACCAAAGCACTCAGGGCACCAAGGGGATGCTGTTCGACGCCGAAGGGAAACTGACCGCCCGGTGTGACCGCTCCCACGCGCAGCGGATCGATGATAAAGGCTGGGTAGAACATGACCCGGAGGAAATTTACCGCAATACCATCGCCGTTGTACACGATGTGGTAGAGCGGGCGGGAATCGATAAAAATCAGGTCGCGGCTGTCGGCATCAGCAATCAGCGTGAAACTGCCGTGGTCTGGGATCGTGAATCCGGAAAGCCGGTTTACAATGCCATCGTATGGCAGTGTGCGCGTGGTGAGCCAATTTGCGAGGAAATCCGCGCAGCGGGTTATGCGGAGCGGGTTCGCGAGAGCACTGGCCTTCCGCTTTCGCCGTACTTTTCGGCGGCGAAGATCGCCTGGGTGCTCCGGAATGTAGACGGCGTGGAGGAGCGCGCCAGAGCCGGGGGCATCTGCTGCGGCACGGTGGACAGCTGGCTTTTGTACCGCCTGACCGGCGGAAAAACCTATGCTACCGATTATTCCAATGCGTCGCGCACGCAGCTGTTCAACATTCGCGCCCTTTCGTGGGACCCGGAGCTCTGTATGCTGTTCGGCATTCCGCTGGACTGCATGGCGCAGATTCGGGGTTCTGACGAATGGTACGGGGATACAGATTTCGAGGGCTTTTTCGATCATTCCCTTCCCATTCTTGCGGTGCTGGGCGATTCACACGGCGCACTGTTCGGGCAGGACTGCCGGGAGCCGGGACTGGTCAAGGCGACCTATGGCACGGGATCTTCCGTAATGCTGAACACGGGCGACGATCTCATCGTGAGTCAAAACGGGCTTGTCACCTCGCTTGCGTGGTGTATGCACGGCAAGGTGCAGTATGTGCTGGAAGGAAACATTAATTACACGGGTTCGGTCATCAGCTGGCTGAAAAACGATTTGCAGCTGGTGCAGACGGTGCAGCAGGCTCATGAGCTGGCCGCTGCCGCGAATCCACTCGATCAAACCTATTTTGTCCCCGCGTTCACAGGGCTGGGCGCGCCGTATTGGGACAGCGCCGCAACAGGGCTGTTTACGGGCATCACCCGCCTGACTGGCCGGGCCGAGATGGTCAGGGCCGGGGTGGACTGTATCGCCTATCAGGTGGCGGATATCGTGAACCTGATGCGCGAGGAGTCGGGCCTTGCGATCCGCGAGCTGCGGGTAGACGGCGGGCCGACGGAGAGTGGCTATTTGATGCAGCGCCAGAGCGATATCTTGGGTATCCCCGTCTGTGTGCCCCAGTGGCAGGAGCTTTCGGGGATGGGCGCGGCCTATGCCGCCGGAATTTCGGCGGGTATTTATGACCAGGCGGCGATTTTCTCCTGTATGGAACGCACGGCTTATGAGCGCAGAATGCCGGCCGGGCAGAGCGAAGAGCTGTACCGGGGCTGGAAGCATGCCGTACAGACGGCACTGAATCACGGATAGAAGACCAACGGGAAATTTGGGGTCCTGTGGTCTCTGTTGGGGCAGGCCGGAAAAGAGCACGGCAAGCCCCGAATATATTACAAAAACTGGGAGGAAACAAAATGAAGCACACAAGGAAACTGACAGCAGGTCTTTTGGCCATCGCAATGGCAGCGAGTATGGCAGGCTGCGGCGGAAACAACGCAAGCTCCGCGGCGCCAGCGTCCAGCACACCGGCTTCTTCTGCAGCTGAGGCAGCAAAGCCGCTTACCGGCGGCGGATCAAAAATCATGTACATCATTACTCCCTCGCACTCGAATCCTTTCTTTAAGACAGAGGCGGAGTCCGCTTCCGCCAAAGCAAAAGAGCTTGGCTATGAGGTAAAGGTTGTTTCTCACGATGATGATGCAACCAAGCAGGCCGAACTGTTCGACAACGCCATTGCCGATAAGGCAGCCGCGATCATCTGCGATAACGCCGGCGCCGACGCGACCGTTGCGGCAGTCAAGAAAGCCCGCGACAACAATATTCCCACCTTCCTGATTGACCGCGAAATCAATGAATCCGGCGTGGCGATCTCTCAGATCGTAGCGAACAACTACCAGGGCGCCAAGGCCATCGCAGAAAAATTTGTTGAGGCCATGGGTGAGAAGGGCGAATATGCCGAGCTGCTCGGCAAAGAGTCCGATACCAACGCGGGCGTGCGTTCCAGCGCATTCCACGAGATCATCGACCAGTATCCCGACATGAAGATGGTTGCACAGCAGACCGCGAACTGGGAGCAGACCGAAGCCTACCAGAAGGTGGAAACCATTCTGCAGTCCAACCCCAACATCAAAGGCATCGTCTGCGGCAACGACACCATGGCGGTTGGCGCGGCTGCGGCCATTAAAGCGGCTGGTTTGAAGGATATTGCGATTGTCGGCGTTGACGGATCTGACGAAGCGGCGGAGCAGATCAAATCGGGCAACATGGTCGGCACAGCGCTGCAGCAGGCGGCCCTGATCGCCGAAATGGGCGCAGAGCAGGCAGACCAGTACCTGAAAACCGGCAGCACCGGCAAGGATGAGAAGCAGCTCGTAGACTGCATCGCCATCACCAAAGACAACGTAGACAAACTGAAGAACTTCGTATATTCCGGCTGAACCGCCAAGCACACTTTAGAACCGGCGGCTTTGGCGGGGCGCCAAAACTCCAAAGAGAAGATTTTTAACGGAATCTGCCATAAAAGATCAATTGAGCAGAAAGCGCAAGATTTGATGGGTGAGGATAAGGAGAAGGGTAAAAGAGCACGCTCTCCCTTATCCTCACTGATTTTAAAAGGGCATGTAACTTGGAAAACAAAAGCCTGTAAAGGGCTTTCAGCGATATTTCAGAAATGGGGAGTGCAAGTTGAAAAAACGATTAGCCGCACTGCTTTTGGTTTTGGCGTTTGCAGCATCCTCCCTGACAGGCTGCGTAAAAGTGGTGAAAATCGGGGAAGAGGGCAAGCTGACGGGGGAAGTCGCCTTTAACGCGGACAGTGACGTGGAAAGCATCTGGCAGTCGAAAGCGGTACCGGAGCTGACGGAAAAAGCGGTGGACCTGAATGCGTTCCTGACGGAATCCAAGGGAGATCTCAAAACCCTGGCGGACAAATACGGGAAATACTCCATGGGAACCTCCGGCGAGCTGAACTATGTGGTAAAGGGAACTGCCGAGGTGGTAAAGGTAGACCAGACAAAGAAGGCCGGCGTAATGGATGTCAAGCTTCAGGGCTATGATGGCCCCGAAACCATCCAGCTGCAGATCGGCTCGGTGTTCAAGGGTTCTGCCGTGCGCGATTCTTTGAACTTTATCAAGTATGAGGATTACAAGAATCAGGTGCAGTGGGCCAACGTGTCCCAGAGCATCCACACGGTGATCCAAAAGCAGGTGCTCGATCCGCTGAACGTTTCCTCGCTTACCGGAAAAACCGTGGAATTCATCGGGTGCTTTACCGTAGACGGCAACGACAAGCTGCTCATCACCCCAGTGCAGATGACAGTGAAATAGGGGGTAACAGCATGGATAATCAAGAGGTCTGCCTTAGGGCGGAGCACATCTGTAAGATTTACCCCGGCACCAAGGCGCTGGACGATGTGTCGTTTCAAGTACTCAGGGGCAAGGTGAACGTGCTGATCGGAGAAAACGGAGCAGGAAAATCCACGCTGATGAAGATCATCGCGGGAATTGAGCGGCCCAGCTCCGGCAAGCTGTACATGGATGATCAGGAGGTTTCCTTCCGGGATACCACCGAGGCCCGCGCACACGGAATCGGAATCATTCATCAGGAGCTGAGCCTGTTCCCGAATCTGAATATTTATCAAAATATCTTTATGTCGCGCGAAAAAACAAAGCATCATATCCGGCTCGACAACGCCCAGCACGCGGAGCTGACCGAAAAGGTGCTGCAGCGCCTGGAGCACCCCATTCCGCCGGAAACGCTGGTGGGCAACCTGCGCGTGGGGCAGCAGCAGATTATTGAAATTGCCCGCAATCTGATTCAGGATGACCTGAAAATCCTGATTATGGATGAACCCACCTCGTCGCTTTCGGCGCAGGAGGTGCAGATTCTGTTCAAGATCATGCGCGAGCTGACCGCCGCAGGCATTTCGATCGTGTACATATCGCATCGTCTCGAAGAAATTTTGCAGATCGGCGACCACGTTACCATTTTACGCGACGGGAAGTACGTTGCGGACGAAGAGGTTGCAAACATCACTGTGCCGTGGATCGTCAAGCGGATGGTCGGCGAGGAAAAGGGCTACGCCCACCGGGAGCGGAACGTGGATTGGAGTGAGGTCCCCACTGTGCTGGAGGTTCGCGACATCACCCTGCCGAAAAGCGGGGGCGGGTATTTGCTCGACCACGTCGGCTTTCAGGTGAAAAAAGGAGAAATCCTCGGTATCTACGGGCTGCTCGGCGCGGGGCGCACGGAGCTGTTTGAGTGTATCATGGGTCTGCACCCCGAGCATACCGGCCAGGTACTGCTGAACGGGGAAGAAATCAAGGTCGATAGCGTGGCTGGGCAGATTCACCGGGGCTTTGCGCTTGTGCCGGAGGATCGTCAGCGCGAGGGTTTGGTGCAGACCCTGAATATTGCGAAGAACATTTCCCTCTCCAGCCTCAAAGCCTGTACCAAAGGAATTTTTCTGGATAAAAAGACAGAAGACGAACAGGTGGAACGGCAGATCAAGGACATTCATATTAAGGTTGCGGATAAGCGCCTGCCCATTTTGTCGCTTTCGGGCGGCAACCAGCAAAAGGTGGTCATCGGCAAGGGAATTCTGACAGACCCCAAAATACTGCTGATGGATGAACCCAGCCGCGGAATCGATGTCGGCGCGAAGGCCGAGGTATTCGATATCATCAATCAGTACGCGGAGCAGGGCCTGACCATCCTCGTGATTTCTTCTGAGCTGAAAGAAATTCTGGCGATCGCCGACCGCATTATCGTGCTTTCGAACGGAAAGAAGACAGCGGAGCTGGCCGGGGATGAAATTACGGAAGATAATCTTGTGATGGCGTCCTATCAGGGGCATCATTTGCAGGCATCGGGAACATAAAGGGGAGAATGCTGGTATGAAAAAGAATCAATCCAATCATGGGCTCGCGATGACGCTCCTGAAGGGCCGAACCTTCATCGTGCTGATTGTTCTGCTGATTTTCTTCAGCTTTGCGGCGCCCAACTTCTTTTCGCAGAATACGATGCTTCTGATTGCGAAGCATGTGGCCCTGTACGGGATTCTGGCGATCGGTATGACCTACGTCATCATCACAGGCGGCATCGATCTTTCGGTTGGCGCGGTGGTCGGCCTGGCCGGCATGGTGGCGGGCGGCCTGATCAACAAAGGCCTTACGCTGCCGATGTTCGGCGTCACACTGTATTTTGATGTGCCGCTCATCGTGCTGATCACCATTGTGGTGGGCGCTTTGGTCGGCTGGTTGAACGGCATTGTGATCACCCGGTTCAATGTCGCGCCGTTTATCGCCACTCTGGGCATGATGTATGTGGCGCGCGGCCTTGCAATGCTGCATTCGAACGGCGCTACCTATTCCAACATCGTCGGCAAGCCGGCGCTTGGCAACACGGGCTATGATTTCTTCGGCAGCAATATTATGGGCATTCCGGTTGGCGCGATCATTCTGGTGATCATCGCAGTCATCACCGCGATCCTATTGAAATTCACGCCCTTCGGCTGGCATGTGTTTGCGATTGGAGGCAATGAAAAGGCCGCGAAGCTTTCGGGCATCAAGGTCAATCAAGTCAAAATCATGGTTTACATTTTGTCCGGCGTATGCGCGGCAATCGTCGGTATCATTAATTCCGCGCAGCTGGTGGCCGCACACCCCGCCTCCGGTGAATCGTGGGAAATGAACGCCATTGCGGCGGCGGTTCTGGGCGGAACCTCCATGGCGGGCGGCATCGGCGGTATCGGCGGCACCATCGTGGGCGCGTTCGTCATCGGTGTCATCAATGACGGCATGGTCATGTGCGGCGTTTCGGAGTTCTGGCAGATGGTCATTAAGGGCCTTGTGATCGTATTCGCGGTCGTCATTGACCAGTTCCAGCGGAACCTGCAGGCAAAAATGGCGCTTCAGGCGAGGGGCGAGGAAAAAGAAACGGCGGCTTCCAATCCGGGAGGGAATTTGGCATGAAAAAAACGGGTATTTTGAACGCCCAACTGGCGGGATATATCGCCGGGCTGGGGCATAAGGAGCGTTTTTTGATCGGCGACGCGGGGATGCCGGTCCCGAAAGGGATTCCGGTTGTTGACCTGGTGCTGTGCGGCGGAATCCCCACCTTTCAGCAGGTAGTGGACGCCGTGCTGAATGAAACGGTAGTGGAGGGCTATACCTTTGCCGCAGAGGCGGAGGAGAAGAACCCCGCCATGGTGGCTTATGTTCGCGGCAAGCTTTTGGGGATTCCCGAACAGACGATTCCGCACGACGAGCTGAAGCGCCAGACGGAGAACATCAAGTTTGCCGTGCGCACCGGCGAGTTCACGCCGTATTCCAATCTGATTTTACAGGCGGGCGTGGCGTTCCCCGATTAAAGGAGCCTTTCTATGAAGATACTCAATTTCGGTTCTCTGAATTACGATTATGTGTATTCGGTCGACCATATCCTGCTGCCGGGAGAAACCTCCGCCGCATGGCGGATGGAAACCTTCATCGGCGGCAAGGGCCTGAATCAGTCGGTGGCGCTGGCCCGCGCGGGAGCCGAGGTGTGGCATGCCGGGCAGGTAGGCGAGGAAGGCGGGCAGCTTCTTACGATGTGCCGCGAAAACGGTGTGAATACCGAATATATTCGTCAGGTGCCGGGCAAAAGCGGCCACACGGTGATTCAGGTGGATAAGGGGGGCCAGAACAATATCCTGCTGTTCGGCGGAGCCAACCGCAGTATTCCGCAGGACTTTGCCGACGAGGTGCTTGCCGCATTCGGCGAGGGAGACCTTCTTCTGCTGCAGAACGAGATCAATGGAATCCCACGCCTGATTGAGAATGCCCACGCACGCGGCATGCGGATCGTTCTGAATCCCTCCCCGTATGATGAGGTGATCAGCGAGTGTGACCTCTCTAAGGTGTCCATCCTGCTGGTCAATGAAATCGAGGGCTGGCAGATCAGCGCGCAGCGGAAGCCTGACTCGATTCTGGAGGTTCTGGCACATCAATATCCCGAGCTGGCGGTCGTGCTGACGCTGGGCAGTCAGGGCGTGGTTTATCAACATCAAAGCGAACGCTTTTCGCACGGGATTTACCCCGTGCCGGTGGTGGATACCACCGCGGCGGGCGATACCTTTACCGGTTACTTCCTGGCCGGGATGACCCGCGGCCTGAGCGTGCCGCAGTCGCTGGAGCTGGCTTCGAAGGCTTCTTCTATTGCAGTTACCCGGCACGGGGCCGCACCGTCGATCCCCTTGCTGCGAGAAGTAGAAAGTTACGCGTTTTGACACTCTTTTTTGTGATTCTCATATTCCTCCTGAACGGCCCAAAGCATACTGGATGCGATGGGCCGTTCCTTTTTGATGTGAATCTGTGATGCAAGGGTGAAAACAGGGATTTTTCTCCGCCTTTGATTAGGGAAAATCAACGAATAGATTTATTATTTTTATGAAAAATTACTACATGGACATTTTTCACATAAATGGAAAATTTTTTCTCTACTCTACTATAATAATGAAAAAGGAGGGGGAAAAGATGAAATTTGGTCGAAAAAGCTCCGTTCTGGTCGTGTTGACGTTAGCTGCCGTCCTGCTGCTTACGGCGATTGGTACGCACTCTATTTTTGCGAGGGCTTCTGCCGCGGCGGTGTCTCTGACGTTCCCCTCCGGCTTCTCGGATCCGGAAGGGGTGGAGCTGCTGTCTGCCGGGGAGAATCATTTTCTGCTCTGCGGAACCGAGGAGAATCGATCATTTGTCCTTCTGCTGGATGAAAACGGACAGGTGATCGATCAGGCCACCGTTTCAGCTCACATGGCCTACCCCTTGTATCGTGAGGGAAATCTTTCACTGGTTTGTCCCTATCGGGGTACCAGCAAGGATGAGTTTGGCGTGGGTGTTTATACCTATACGGTTCGGCGTGATCGGCTGGATACAAAGCTCTTTATCGATCTTCCTCAGATTTATGTAGAGGAACGCAATGATTTCGATGTGGACTCCGCGGGGCGGTATTACGCGCTCCATACCCCAATGGAGGAAACAATTCTGCTGTTCGATTTTTCGGGTTGGCTGCTGAATCAGATCTCTTCGTCGCGCGGGGAGTTTTCCTCCCTGGCGGTATCGCCAGACGATGTGCTTTATACATTATATTCTGATGAAAGCAAGCTGGGTGTGAAGGTTCTGCCCGACTCCATTCGGGAGGAGACGCAGCTCGGGGAGCCATCGCTCTTTGCCAGTGAAATTCCGCGGGGCGGCTTCCGCTTTTTAAGCGCTGAAATTTTGATTGATGAGTCCGGTGATCTGTACGACGTGCTGCCCGACACGCGTCTGTTCAGCCGCTCGGCGGAAACAGGGGGAGACCTTAACTGTGCCGCCGCGCTTTCTTCCGGCTGCGTTCTGGTCAAAACAGGAGATTCCCGCGCCGACGCGTTTGAAAACGGCGAACGCATCGGCACCTATGGGTTCGGCAGAGAGCTGATTTCTTTGGCCGCGGACGGGGATCGCGCAGCCGCAGTGGTACGGGGTGAGGATGGCTGGTATTTTGTTCCGGTGACGGACGACCTGCTGGAGGAGCCCGATGATTCTTCGCAGGAAGATAGCAGCGAGGAAAGCTCTTCGCAGACAGGGGAGTCCTCGTCTTCTGAAGAATCTTCTCAGTCATCCTCGAACTCTGACCAGACTACAGAGATTTTCAGTCTCAGTGAAGCGGTTCGAATTGACCGCGATGCGCAAAAAATCTATTTACCTGCAAATACTACATATGCGGCGCTCAAAAACATGCTGCGGGTACAGAATGGAACGCTGGAGGCGCAGAAGCCCAACGGCGTGCCGCTTGTGAGCGGCTATGTGATGACGGGAGCGGTGCTGCTCGCCAAAAACGGAAGCGGAGAAGTGACGGACGGCCTTACCGCGATCGTGCCCGGTGACCTGAGCGGCACGGGGCGCCTGACGCAGACCGACAGCAAGCTGCTGTACCGTGTGCTGAATGGTACGGCGGAACTGGACGAGGCGTCGTTTTCCGCTGCGGACCTGGACGGCGACGGGCAGCTGACAACGGCAGACCTGCTGATCCTGAAAAAAGAATTGAATAAATCCCCTTGACATTTGCTCTTTTTCAGATAAAAATAAAATAATACAGTTTAAAATCGTGTTAACTTCATCCCTTAACTTCGTCAGGGGATGAAGTCGCCGTTTTTTGGTGATAAGCTGAATAATGGTAAGAGGAAACAAAACGATACCAATTTTTAGGAGATCAGCAATATGTCAAGTATTGAGACAAGGGATTTATTTGATCTGACGCATACGCTGGCGGCTCCGTTTCTGCGGGACTGTCGGTATCCCTGGCAGGCGTTTCCCCAGATCAGCGGGTGGATCCGCGAGCTGGGCGCGGCGCTTTCAGTGGAAGAATACGAACAGCGCGGGGAAGACGTTTGGGTTGCGCGCAGCGCCAAGGTAGCCCCTACGGCTTACATCGCGGGGCCTGCGATCATCGGGCCGGGCGCCGAGGTGCGCCACTGTGCGTTCATCCGGGGAAGCGCTCTGGTGGGCGCGGATTGTGTGGTGGGGAATTCCACGGAGTTGAAAAATGTCATTCTGTTCGACAAGGTGCAGGTTCCGCATTACAATTATGTGGGTGATTCGATTTTGGGCTATCGTTCCCATATGGGGGCCGGTTCCATTACGTCCAATGTGAAGTCCGACAAAACCTTGGTAACAGTTCGCAGCAAAGACGGAATACTGGAAACGGGGCTGAAAAAGTTCGGTGCCGTTCTGGGCGATTCGGTAGAGGTTGGATGCAATTCGGTTCTGAATCCCGGTACGGTTGTGGGGTCCGGCAGTACAGTGTATCCGCTTTCGATGGTGCGCGGAGTGATACCGCCGAACAGCATTTACAAATGTGCCGGCGAAATTGCAGAAAGAAAATAGAGGTGTTTTAGGGATGGAACGGCAAAAAAGAGTAGCGGCGATCCACGATATTTCGGGGTTCGGAAAATGTTCCCTCACCGTGGCGCTGCCGATTATTTCGGCGGCTGGGATTGAAACCAGCGTGATGCCTACAGCGGTGCTTTCCACCCATACGGGCGGATTTACCGGCTTTACGTATCGGGACCTGACGGAGGATCTTCCGCCGTTCGCGGCGCACTGGAAGAGTCTTGGCCTGCAGTTCGATGCGTTGTACAGCGGTTTTTTGGGCTCGTTTGAGCAGATTGATATTGTAGAGGATATTTTCCGCCAATTCAGAACAGAAGATAACCTGATTATGGTGGACCCTGTCATGGCGGACAACGGGAAGCTGTACTCCATTTACACGCCCGAAATGGCCAAGGGAATGGCGCGCCTGTGCAAAAGCGCGGATCTGATTGTGCCTAACCTGACCGAGGCGGCGTTCCTGCTGGAGAGGGAGTATCAGGAGGGCCCGTATGAGAAGCAGGAAATCGAAGAACTGCTGAAGGCGCTGGCGGCGCTCGGCCCCAAGAAAGTGGTTCTGACCGGCGTTTGGTTCGATGAAAGTCAGCTTGGCTCCGCTGGGTACGACAGCACCACGGGTGAGATCAGTTATGCGTTTTCGGAGCGGATTGGGGGCTCTTACCACGGCACCGGCGACGTATACGGCAGTGCGCTGCTGGCCGGTCTCCTCAATGGGCTCGGTTTGCAGAAGTCCATGCAGCTGGCAGTCGATTTCACCTGCGGGGCGATCCGCAGAACCAAAGCGGCGGGAACAGACATCCGCTTCGGCGTGAATTTCGAGATGGAGATTCCCGCACTCCTGAAAAACCTGGGTCTCGTAAAATAAAGATCGGGCCATTCCCCGTTTGATCAGAAAAAGAGAAGCGCCCCTGTGCATTGCACAGGGGGCGCTTCTCTTTTCGGGATAAATAGACTAGGATAGAACCTACGTGGAAAGCAATATAAAAATGAATCAAGAGGCCGGGAGGATGATGATATTATCGGATGGTGCGAAGGCCTCTGCGGGATTGGATTGCGGGAAAGCGGCTTTCATCAGTTGTACCGCTTTTTCCAGGTTATTCTGGAAAAGCTTGACCTCTTGTTTTTCTTTCAGGTCGCCCGCACAAATATTAATATACGGAATCAGCTCAGCTAACTCCTGGGTATTTCTTTGAAATGCTTCCTCTTGGGGAACTTGGCCATCTGTCTGCAGCCTGTTTCCGAGCTGCTCCAAATAATCGGATTCTGCGGCGGTAAAGGAGTCCAGGGATTGCTTGACATCCGTTGGAATCAGCTGGTCTTTCAGCTCAGACTGACTGAAATAAATATTTCGGAGAAAATAACCGACGCGGGAGGGACTGCTACCCTGCAGGTAGCCCAGCAGGTAGTCGGCAGATTTTCCAGAATCCTGCTCAGTCGCCATTTTTGCAACATTTTGCAGGGCATTGCATTTATCGAACCAGCCTCGTGTAAAGGAATTGGAGAGCGCCGTAGACAACTGTATTTCCGACTGGATTTTTGCGGAGGAAGACGGAAAGGCACAGCCGCTGAACATCAGCAGTACAACTGTAAAAATAAGAATTCCGATTTCGGAGGGAGAGAGACGTTTCTGTTTTTCGTCGATTGGTAAATGCACGGCAATCTCTCCTCCTCCAATATTTTATTTATTGTTTTAATTTTAAAGCAAATATATCACATAAAACAATAACTGTCAATAAAATATATGGTTTTTTAAGGAAAAAACTGTTAGTCATTAATTATCGCTATGGTTACATTCCGTTTGATATTGTCGGAATGAATTGATTTCCAGAATAAAACCGATAAGGCAGGAGAATAAAACAATAAAGATGTTTTATTCTTGAGGGTTTAGTATCCCATCCGCATTAATTGCGGATGGGATACTAAGAAAATGGAGGAATGTTACATCATGAAAAAAGCGAATTCGTTGAAATTGTCTTTTTGTTATGAGAAGTTTGAGGGGTTATCAGTATCAAAATTTTTTAAATTTTAAATTACACAGGGATGTTTTTTCAAATAGGAAGTTATTGGGGAATGATCAGCAAGAATCTCTGTCGGAAAGAGAGACATATTCTACCGTGCCGTTTCGATAGACACTTGCGTCGACTTCCAGTATATATGTATTTCCGCTCGTAACGTAATACGCTTCATCAAAATACAATGAACTACCGGAAACGCTCTTTGTCCATGACTTTACTGTTTTAGTTCCATTGCTGGTTACCTGCATCAGTAAAAGAGTAGCTGAAATTTTGTTTGTTCCGGATTTAGCATAAATTTCTGCTGTACATGATGCCCTGTTTCCGGAAAAATTCAAAGAGACTGTGACGATGTCCGTATTAGTCCACATAACCTGATATCCGGAATTTGCCTTTGGCACGTCTAATCTTTCTGTTTCCATTGCGAAGGCTGGAACATTCATGGTAAAGATCGCCGAAAATGTCAATAAAAAAGCGAGGATTTTTTTATACATAACCATTCTCCTTTATTTTTGAATTTCCTTACATTGATATAACGATTGAACCCCCCATTTTGTTACAAAAATTTCCCAAAAATTTTAAATTTTTTATTTTGTCACGCTTTCTGCCATTTTTACGAGTTGCTCCGGAGAAATTTCAGAGCTTAGTTGGAAGCTGTAAGAATGATTTTTCCACACCAAGTAAGACATTCCATCCGGCTCATTTGCAATAAAAAGACTGGCTTTTTCTCCTTGTATTTCAATTTCTTTGTGAGTGGTGTGCTCCGTATCCACCGCAAAGGGTCCTTGTTTTGATATGGGGCTTTTTCGAAAAAGAATGAGTTCGCCTTGATCGTTTCGGTATTGTATAGTAAAACTTGAATCTGTTTGGGTTGTCTCCGTTTTTACAAATCCTTCCGGAAGATAGTGTGGTCTTATTTCAGAATCATCCGGTGAGGACATCTCGCTGGAAGAGGATTGTCCATCCTGATATTGAATAGCGACATGGTCAGAGGCCCAATTCATCACAGCGTTGAAGATCAAATTCCGGGAAGCCTCTACGCTCAGAAGACTAACCATAGAAACCGGGATGATGATCGCTGCGATCACCGCTGCCCTTTTCGCTGCTTTTTGCATCCGCAGGCGTGTGGATTTGTGATTGGCGGTTTTGATCCATTTTTCGATTTCTTTTCGGGTAGATTCAGATAATTCATAATCATCCGTCAGCTCTTTTGCTGTTGGAAGTTCGTGTAATTCTTTTTCGAAATTTTCCTTCACCGCCGTTTGGAGCATAACTTCAAAAATCTGATCTTTCATTTCCTGCTTATTCATGGTTTGCTCCCCCTTCTGTCAGTTTTTGTAAAAGGGCGGTTTTGGCCCGGTGTAGTCGCACCCGTACATTCTCCTGCGAGATATTCAGCAATTCCGCTATTTCACGGTCAGAGTAATCGTAAATATATTTCAGCTTTAAAACGCTGCTCGATTTTTCACTTAACTCGGAAATTCCACTCAAAATTGTCTGGTAGCCTTCTTCTGACGCAAGCTTTTCGTAAGGAAAATCCTCCAAATTGCCGCGTAAATCGGCTTCATCCAGGGAAACCAGGCCCCATCGATTTTCTGACCTGAGCATGTCGTAACAAATATTCCTCACTAATATACCGATTAAGCCCTTTGTTTTGTTACAATCTTCGAAAGAAAATTTTTGCAGGTTGTCAATAATCTTGATAAAAGTTTGAGAAACTGCGTCTTCCGCTTTTTCCTGATCTTTTAAAATTTCTCTGGCTATGTACATCATCAGCCGATGGTAGTTATGGTATAAATTCTCTATTGTACTTCGGTCTTCCTCATTTTGAATTACCATGCCAAAAAACAGCATATATCATCACCCCTCTGCCTCTCTCTGCTGCTTTCATTATATACTATATATAGAAAGAAAACCAACTGTTGTCTTTGTGGTTTTTACAATTTTCAAGTGAATATATTG